>CAZCMD010000072.1:0-23447 GCA_964499695.1 uncultured Desulfatiglans sp. | reverse complement strand
TCAGATTCCTTTGATGAGGCGGATTACAGCCTTGTGGATTACAACCGCTCAAGCGTGCCCCTGCTTGAGATTGTTACAGACCATGTAAATAACCCGATGCGATCCCTTACCGAGGCAAAGGCATATCTTGAGAAACTGAAACAGACCATCCAGTACATCGGCATAAGCGAGTGCGCCATGGAAAAGGGGCAGCTAAGGTGCGATGTAAATATCTCCATCAGAGAAAAGGGTAAAAAGGAGTTTGGCAACAGGGCAGAGGTAAAAAACATGTCATCCTTCAGGTTCATCATGGATGCCCTTGAATATGAAATAAAACGCCAGAAGGAGATCATAGAATCAGGTAAAGAGGTTAAGCAGGAAACAAGGCTCTTTGATGAGGCAAAAAAGATAACGCTGCCAATGAGAAGCAAGGAGGATGCCCCTGACTACAGGTATTTCCCTGACCCTGATCTCCTTGAGATAGAGCTTGATGAAGCTTTTATCAGCAGGATCAGAGAGACAATGCCCGAACTCCCTGATCAGAAACTGGCAATGATCATCGAGAAGTACAATATACCCAAAAACGATGCAATAACCCTTACAAGAGACAGGGCTGTTTCAGAATATTTTCTCACCAGCATAAAGACATGCAATGACAACCGCAAGCTCTCAAACTGGATCGTTAATGACCTGTTCAGATACCTTAAAGATGGTTCTGTTTCTATTTCAGACTGCCCGGTTAAGCCCAACGATATGGCCAGACTCATAAACCTTATAGTAAAAGGTGATCTCACAGAGGCCATAGCTAAAAAGGTACTCGCTGAGATGTTCAGCACCTGCAAAGGTCCTGATGAAATAATCAAAGAACAGGACTTAAAACCTGTTACAGATGACTCACTTATTGAATCGATCCTGGATGAGGTGGAAAAAGAAAACCCTGATGCCATATCACAGATAAAGGCAGGAGATACAAAACCAATAGATTTTCTGCTCGGGCAGGTGATGAAAAAGACAAAGGGAAAGGCGAATCCAAAAACGGTTAGAGAGACGATAAAAACAAGGTATACGGTCTGAGGTTTGAGGTTTGAGGTCTGCGGTCCGGATTGATACCTCGCAGACCTAAGACCGAACACCGCAAACCTGATTGTACTGTCTGTTTACTAATCCGAAGCCATATAATTATTCAATGGGAGGAATCATATGAAAGCAATCGTCATCTCAGGAAGCAGAAACCCGGAAGGAAGAACCGCCATGCTTATTAATGCCCTGTGCGAAGGCATAAAAGATGGTGGTGGAGAAACAGAGGTCATCTACTTACCTAAAATGGATATCAGCCATTGCAGGCAGTGCAATAAGGATGGCTGGGGCATTTGCAGGGATGAAGACAAATGCGTAATTAATGATGACTTTTCATCCATTGTGGAAAAAATAGATAATGCCGATGTAACAGTGTTTGCAAACCCGGTATATTTCGCTGACCTGAGCGAAAGCATGAAGGCATTCCTTGACAGGCTCAGGAGGGTAAAGTCAAAGATACCCAGAAGGCCGGTAAACCCCAACGCACCCATGCCCGGCCCATTCAATAATGATGCGGGGCCAATAGCCATGGGTATCTGTTATGCAGGAGGGAGCGGTAACGGTACAACATCATGCTGTTTTAATCTTGAACGCACACTCATGTTCTGCGGATTTGATGTAGTGGATATGCTCCCTGCCAGGCGGGAAAACCTGGATAATAAACTTATTATTGCAAAACAGACTGGCAAATGGCTTGCAACCGTGCCATCCTCTTCAAAATGTAAGCTGGAGCCAATATAAGAAAAGAGTATGTCTACATATCATACTGGATGCAGTGTGCAGAAGAATTATTAAAGTTGGCTGAAACCACCTTTACTTAACTGATTTATTAGGACTTAACATCTCTTTACAGCCCTATTCACCTGCATTTTTATAAACTTGGAGCTCCACGTTTTTGAGTATCCTGAATTTGTTTTAACTGGATAACCAGCCGTAGAGCTTCATTTACCGCCTCATCAGATGGAAATGCCTTTGCAACATCCGGGGCTAGTAAAACAAGATTTGTCCCCTGCTCGTAACGCTCAGCATATTTCCCCTTTACTCCATCTTTCAGAAGTGTTGTCAGATCGTATTCAGAACGAAGTTCATCATCGATTTCTTTTTTAGATTTCTTTTTCATACTCCCTACGCTCCTTTTTATTAAGCTCCCGTGCACTTATGATACGGATTTTACCATGCCGATCCATGTGCGAGACAATTAAAAAGCGACTCGATGTAGAAATTCCGATTGTTAAATATCGATCTTCAACTTCGGAATGATCAGGATCATATATGGTGATACTTAATCCATTACTAAAAATAGTTGCAGCTTCATTGAAAGCAACATTATGCTTCTGAAGGTTTTTTTGAGCTTTGTTAATATCCTATTCAAACTCAAGTATGAGCAGTATATATTTTCCTTAATATTTTTAGTAGTATTAATTTACTAAACTTTAATAAGAATTGTCAAAATTTTTAACCAGATAACAGCCTAAGTAATACCTTTCTAATGCCTTAAAGCAACCCCGCTTCTTCACCCTCTTACCTCAAAAAACATAAGGCAGTTAAGATAAAAACCTTATCTGCCTTGATATTACTGCATCTCAGAAAATAATAATTGTCTATTTCCCAAACAGGTTCTTTAGCGCCTTTTTGGGGTCTTTAACCGCATCCTCAATAAGTTTTTCAGTGGTAATCGGCTCTGGTTTGAGCCGCTTCAGGCACCTCTGGTGATACCTCCTTTTTTAACACCGGCTTTACACCTTTTTTGACAATCTAAAGCGCAGTACCCGCAAACATCCACATCTAAATTGTTTGCCGGGACCCCTTTTTAACAACCCCTTGACCAAAATAAATGATTTTATTGTAAGTCAGCGAATAGTATTTTCCTGCTGTTCATATTTTCCGGTCCAACAGAATATTGAACTTTTTTCTTATTTCCATATCAATATCTTTGGGAATATAACTATTTGAGGGTTCATCAAGGATTGATCTGGCTATTTTTCTTGCCCTCTTACTAATATCCAGGCATCCATCTTTCTTCCATCCTGACCTGCTTTTCTTGTCAGTCACACCGTTTCCCATATAATATTCATCATAAAGGTGTTCCATGGTGTGTGCGGACATCATAAAATTGCCTCCTGCTCCTACTTCTTCAATAACATCCAGTGCCAGGTGTTCTTCATCACAGTTTATTCCTTCGAGCACCTTGCAAGCGTTGCCTATGATCTCATCATCAATAACAAATTGCTCATACGCAATTGTTAGCATGGATTCAAGCATACCAGCAGCATGATGAACATAATTTGACCCTCCCATTGCTGCAAGAAGGGTAGTAAATGCTTTTTCATATCCGGCCTGTCCATCGGGTATTTTTGAGTCAGTAAGGCCCGATGAATTATAATTGGGTATTTTTACATAATCAGATAACTGATGTACCGCAGCATTCATCATCCCGCATTCAACGGCTCCTCCCAGATATCCCATTGTCTTGAGGTTAGCCATCCCGGGTATTCCTCCGTAAAGGATTGGCGCCCCCGGATTTGTAAACTGGCATATAGCTATCCCTGCAAGCTGTTCAGCATGGAGTTGAACAAGGGTTCCGGCCATGGTTAATGGTGATGTCGATCCCGCCATTGGTGCGCATGAAAGGACAACCGGAATCCGCTCCTTAACCGCTTCACGCATAATACGAGTAGACTGGGTGCACAGTCTCAGGGGACTGATGGCAAAGCATGTTATTATTGATATAAAAGGTTTTGCCTTAAGTTTTTCCTTTCCGCCGGCAATTATTGACGCCATATTGATAACATCAGACAGCCCTTTCTCATCATTGACTCCTGACATCACATGTTTTGATGTTGCAGACAAACATGCGTAAAACATATTAATATCATAATCCTCTTTACCAATATCTGTAGGGATACATGGTCTTACAAGAAAATGTATGTTTTCAAGTTTGTCTACAAGTCGTGTAACCATCTCCAGATCTTTCAATGTTGTCGGTCGAATCTCATCAGTATCCATATCTATTATTTTTACTGCTGCTCCACCTGTCCCCATATAAACCTTGTCTTTGGTTAAACACAGGTCGTTTTCCTCTTTTCCGCCATAGAGCACAACCTTTTCCGGTGCCTTTGAAACAGCTTCAGCAATCATCTCAGGAGAAAATCTAATAATCCTGTTCTCCATATCCAGTTTTGCGCCATTTGAACAAAGTAATTCTGCTACCTCTTCCAGTTCATGTTCAAATGTCATGCCTGTATTTTCAAGGATTGACAGCGCCGCCCTGTGCAGTTTTTCAACCTGCTGGGATGATAAGGGTTTATACTGCCCTCCTGAAAGTCCTGCTAAATTCATTTTTTCCTCCTGTTTATTGTTTACTATTAGTTTTTACAGTCAGGTTTCCTGGTTTTCACTTGAACCCTCGACCCCTTGGACCCTTTTTAAAATATAATCCCCTGATCCTTTAACCACTTCAGGCCGACTTCACTGATTTCCTTATGCTCAATATCCACCATTGCATTCAGATGCTGCATTTCTTTAGTAGTAAGCTTTTCAGCAACAGGCTTAAGGATATCTTTTATTTCCGGATATTTATCCAGCACATCTTTTCTGATGACAGGTGCGGGATTATACACAGGAAAATACCCTCTATCATCTCTGAGAACAACAAAACCAAATGAAGATGTTCGACCGTCCGTTGCAAAGCCCATTGATACATCGACCTGCCGCTCCTTCAATGCTTTATAGACAAGACCGTCATCCATCTTTATCAATTTATTGTAAGGTATGGAGAAGCCATACAGTTTCATGAGAGGCTTGAATCCGTCCGGGCGTTCCCAGAACTCGGCACCCATTCCCACAACAAGTTTCTTTTTGTTTCTGTTTATAAAATCACCCAGGTCACTTATGCTTTTTATGCCCAGGCTTTTTGCCTGTTTATTTCTCATGAGCAATGTGTAGGTGTTATTGAATTGAACAGGATCAAGCCAGATCAGACCCTTGGCTGAGTCGGTATTTTTAACCCAGTCATAGCATTTATCATGATCGGTCATGATGTCCCTGTCTTTCTGTTTGTGGTATATCGTGTATGCAGTCCCTGTATACTCATAATAGAGATCGATCTGGCCCTTTTCAAGAGACTGTCGCGCAACTGTTGAACCGACACCTGTATGCTTTTTCACATCAAAGTCATTCTTTTCAAGAAGTATTCCGGCCAGTTCAGAAAGTATATGCTGTTCGGTAAAGTTCTTTCCTCCAATTACTATTTTTTTTTCTGCATAGGCAGTTATTGAAAGGAAAAAAATAGAAAACAATAAGACCGGTATAAAAAGAAACA
This sequence comes from uncultured Desulfatiglans sp., assembly GCA_964499695.1. GTDB lineage: Bacteria > Desulfobacterota > DSM-4660 > Desulfatiglandales > HGW-15 > JAAZBV01. The sequence goes on along the minus strand of CAZCMD010000072.1, from coordinate 18,070 downwards.
TATTTGTAAATCGATTCATATCTAATTTCCTTGTTAAACAGTTTTTTCATCAATTCTGAGACCCTTTGGAATAATTAAGAAGCCAAGAAGCCCACAAAGATAATCCGCAAAGAGGGCAAGCAGGGTTGTTGGTATTGCGCCTGCCAGAATTTTATCCATTCTCATTAGTGAGATACCTGTAAAAATATGATCTCCAAGTCCGCCAGCACCAATTAAAAAGGCCAGGGAGGCTGTTCCTATATTTATTATAAGGGCAACCCTGAACCCAGTGAGTATCACCTTCATGGCATTAGGTATTTCAATCTGAAAAAGTATTCTACATTCAGACATACCGATTCCCCTGGCCGCATCAATGATCCATGATTGCACAGAGGATATCCCTGCCAGTGTATTCCTGGCAATGGGCAGAACTGAATATATGCAAAGCGCAAAAACCGCAGCCTTAAAACCTATTCCAATAAAGCTCATTGAAATGGCTATAACCGCCAGTGAAGGCACTGTCTGTCCCAGACCCACAATATACATGACGACCCCTGAATATTTTTTAAACTTTGGTCGGGTATAGATAATGCCAATTGTCAACCCGATAAATGCAGCGGCAGACATGCTTACAATCACCATGTTTATATGCTGCAATATAAGGTTTATGGTGAAATGCATCTCAAAGGGGTCAGAAAGATATTTTATAAATCCGGTCCTTTCAATGAATACTCCCGACGCAACCAGAATCACCAGCAGTGTAAACCTGTATGCCTTGAATGCTAATAGATTCATTTGTTTCGCTCCCTTGAGACCATAAATCCCTTTGGGGTCAGTAACCTTTCAACAAGCGCCATAAATAAATCAACAAATATTGCAAGCAGTGCCACCAGGAGGGCACCTGCCAGTATCATATCATCATATGCCCTGGCTATACCCTGCTGTATAAAGACACCAAGTCCGCCAGCCCCGATATAGGCTGCTATTGCCGCTATGCCAATGTTCATAACAGCCGCGGTTCTTAATCCTGAAATTATAACCGGAACAGCCATCGGAATCTCTATCTGCTTCATTCTTGACCAGCTTCCCATCCCGATTCCCCTGCCTGCCTCAATAAGAGATGGCGGTACATTTTTTACAGCAGTATAGGTGTTTCTAATAATTGGCAGCTGGCTGTACAGTACCAGTGCTATGATGGCCGGTACCTTTCCAAGGCCATGGCCGAACAGGGATAAAAAGGGAAGCATAATTCCGAAAAGCGCAATTGAAGGTATTGTCATAAGAATATTTGCTGCACTGATAACCTTTTCAGCAACTCGATCATTTCTTGTTATGGCAATACCCAAAGGAACCGCAATGAGCGTGGCAATAAAAACGGAGAAAAATACAATCCAGATATGTTCCAGGGTCAGTGCCCAGCACCTGTCTGCGTTTTTATATATATAATCCAAAATACTCATGTTATTGACTCATGCTTTTCATATGCGCGGATATTATAATTTATTTTTTGCATAGATATCCCTGATACATCTCTGGATATCCCTGTAGCTGATAGTCCCTGATATAAGACCTTCACTGTCAACAACAGGAAGATGTCTTACTTTACTTACCAGCATGTGGGACATAACATCTCTAAGGCTTTCGTCTTCATGGATAACCCTGGAAAATGGTCTTGTTACGTTTGTGACTTCTGTATCAGTATCCTTTAGTGCCTCGTCATTCACATATCCTTCCGGTCTGCCTTCATCAATAACAATCATAATTTCCAGGTTGTTGTTTCTCAGTCTATTAAAGGCACTCTGCGTATTTTCATTATTAGAAACAACATTTTCATAAACCGCCATCATGGCATCACTGGCCTTTAAAATGGCGAGGAGCTTGAGTGTCCGGTCAGAACCGACAAAATCAGATATATAGGCGTTAGCCGGACGTGTGAGAATTATTTCAGGGGTATCATACTGAATCAGTTTTCCTGCCTGGAATATGGCTATTTTATCACCCATTTTTATTGCCTCATGAATGTCATGGGTGACAAAAGCGATGGTCTTCTTCAGTTTTTCCTGGACCGACAGGAATTCATTCTGGATATCTTCTCTGTTAATAGGGTCAATAGCCCCGAAAGGTTCATCCATTAAAAGTATATCAGGATCAGCAGCAAGACATCTTGCAACTCCAACTCTTTGTTTTTGTCCCCCCGAAAGCTCTGTCGGATACCTGTCTTTTACTGCATCCGGGTCCAGTCTCAACATGAAGAGCAGTTCGTCAACACGCTCTTTAATCCGCTTTTCATCCCATTTTAAAAGACGGGGCACAACCGCTATATTTCCATATATGGTTTTATTTGGAAATAGTCCAATCTCCTGAATAGCGTACCCCATGGACTGCCTTAGCTTCACACCATTCCATGCCGTTATATCCTGATTATTTATGAGGATGTTTCCACGTGTAAGGGGAATGAGCCTGTTTGTAAGCCTGAGCAGTGTAGTTTTGCCACAGCCTGATGGGCCCAGAAATACAACCAGATTTCCCTTTTTTATCTTGAAAGAGACATCTTCAACTGCATTTACCGCATCACCCCCCTGTCCGAAGGTCTTGTATACATGATTATATTGAATCATTATTAGCTAAGAATTACAGGCTATCACCGATCAACTCCATGGAAAAGGGCTGTTGGATTCCGGCAGTAGCTCCCCTGTCTCGAATCTTTTAAATCTGAAGGGATCGAGGAGATTCTGTTTTTCGCCCAGGATCTCCTTTGCTACCAGTTGTCCGACTCCTATCATCTTGTAACCATGACTGGAGTCCGCTATGAAATAGCAGTTTTCATTAAATACATCAAAGACAGGAAAGTTGTCCGGTGTAAAGGCTCCAAGTCCGCCTGATGGCTCTTTCTTAAATTTTAGATACTGATCTTCATATCTTTTCTGGCAGTGGGCAAGGGCGGATGTCCATGTATGGGCAAATTCAGCCCCTACAATAAAATCAGGGGAGTCTATGCCATATGGATCTACTTCAACTCTACTGCTTGTTACAAGTTCCGGTGTTGTACCGCCCTGAATACCTCTGAAATGATAGTCAGGCTTATAGTAAATACCCCACATTCGATCTGTTATCAGGCTGTTGTCTTCGCTTGAATAAAGGGGCGCATCAGTATCAAGATGAATTACCGGAGGCATCTTGCCTCTATTGTCAAGTCCATAATCGGGCTCAACCCCAAGGGTTCCTTCCTGTAAAGACCAATAGGTCCACATCTTTATTTCAGGATGTACCTTTCCATCCAGACCCTTTACATTTATGGTATCCGGCAAACCCAGCATTTCCCAGAAACTATTTGCCCAGGGACCGGTGCCTATAATTGTATAATCGCATTTGAAATGGCCTTTTGTAGTTTCAACTCCCGAAATACACCCATTGCTGGCAAATCCTATTACCTCGCATCCCGTCAGTATCCTCACTCCAAGGTGTTCTGCCTTGTCGGCAAGGCGATAGAGTGCCTTTGTGTTGTTTGCATAACCGCCTTTTTTTTCATGAAGGATTGAGGTTACACCCGGTGCCTTCCAGTCACTGAAGACATTATTCTTCATATATTCAAGGCAGTCCTTTTCCCCCTCAATAAACTCTGAGTCATAGCCGATGTTCTTTTGCCTCTCATATATGTTGTTAACATCTTCATGCATCGATTCCGGTGAAATCTGCATATAACCTACGGGAAGGTACCCGTATCCTCCTGCGTCCTGTTCCCATATACCCACGCTGTGTGCAATCAATTCCTGCATGGCTGGCTGAAAGTAGTTGTTGCGGATTACTCCACAGGCGATTCCTGATGCGCCGGAGCCTATTGCTGATTTATCAATAAGAAGGATATCCCTCCCTGTACCTTTATTTTTTGTTTCCAGCTCCAGAGCCAGATGATAGGCTGTACTGAGGCCGTGCATCCCTGCTCCTATAACAATATATTTATAGTATGTTTCAAGTATCATTTTATTTTTTCTCCTTTACTTTTTCTTGCTATCTTTGAAAAATTATACCAGAAAGGAATACAGAAATTTTATGAGGAAACTGTATCCATTTCTGAATTGTTTTCATCATGATTATGTTTCAGTTCTCCATCAACAGAGCCTCTTACTTCTTCGCGTTCCTCGGAAAAATCAAACCCTGACCATATACCTATTGAACCAAGTATGGAATTCTGAGGATGGAACTCCCTGAATATCCTGTAGTAAAAGGCCGCCTCTCTGCTGTTTATTACTGCATTAGGATTTTCAGTTTTTATCTTTTGATAATCTTCTTCACTTATCTGTTCATGGGCAAGCCTTTCTCCCAGACTCTCACAGCCCGCCCCCTGGGTGTATTGAACCTTGTACCTCCACAGTATTTCATCAGGAAGATAGCCTGTACCCTCAAATGCCTTTCTTAAAATCCATTTCTCAATTTTCTCGTTGTTACGCACTCTTATTTTTAATTCAGGAGGGATTTTCATAGAGAGTGCAATCATCTCTTTATCCAGAAACGGTACCCTGAGTTCCAGGCTGAAAAGCATTCCCATCCTGTCCGTCCTTTGCAGGTTAATATTATGCAGATTGTTTATACAGCGACGTGCCTCCATATTAAGTTTATTAACAGGAAAGTGCTTCATATAATGATAACCTGTGAATAGCTCATCAGCGCCTTCTCCTGTTAAAACAACAGTTACATAATCAGCAGCCAGTTTGCATGTGAAATAACATGGAACAGCACAGCGTACGAGTGAAGGATCATAGGTTTCGAGCTTTTCAATTACCTTCGGCAATGCGTTATAATAGTCATTTTCTGTAAACAATAACTCATGGTGGTTTGATCCGATATAATCCGCAACCATTCTCGATGCTTTGATGTCGTCACTGAATTCACCATTATCGTATTTCATACCTACAACGAAGGTATGTAGATGATGTATTTCATTAGCAGCGATTGCCGCTATAAGACTGCTGTCAAGCCCGCCGCTGCAAAATGCCCCCACATGTATGTCAGGATCAGATAATAATCTTTTTTTGACTGCCCTGATAAAGGTGTCACGGATAAGGCTGCTTGCCTCCTCAATGTCTGTCAGCATCTGGTCTTCTATTTCAGGGGTTCTATAGAATTCCACAAAACCTTCCTTGGGTGTATAATAATGACCGGCCGGAAATTCGTGCACTTCATCAAGCCCTGCAAGAGACATAGCCCCGAGTTCGGAAGCAAAATAAAGATTATCCTCTTTATATCCATAATATAGAGGTTTAATACCGATCGGATCCCTTGCCATCATAAAATTATCATCATCAAAAATGGCAAAGGCAAACATGCCGTCCAATTCCTTTACGCAATCCGGGCCTTTTTCTTTATAAAGGTGTAAGATTACTTCAGAATCGGAATCAGTCCGGAATGAATATCTATTTGAGAGGTTTTTTTTTATTTTTCTAAAATTATAGATTTCACCATTGCAGATGATCCCATCCCTGCCGCCATTAGAGAGTATTGGTTGATGTCCACCTGCAACATCGACAATAGAAAGGCGGGTATGACCAAACACACTTTTACCACTGATATAAATACCCCTGTCATCAGGCCCCCGATGGCCCAGGGCATCAAGCATAAGGTTGACTATTTTAAAATCTTTCCGGCCAATACAGCCTGCTATACCACACATATAATTTCCTTTACTAAAAAAAATAATCTTCGTTTCGTCCTGTGAAGACTTAATCTGATAAATAGCTATCATGGTCTTTTATTATAATTCAAATTATATCTACAAATATTATTTCAACTAAAAATATATTAATACAAGTGAAATGTCAAGCCGGTGCAGGGATATTCGAGATAACTATTTAATTTATAAGGATTAATCAGGATAAGGAGTGTGGATCAAGATGATGTCAGTTTAAGTGACCTCAAGGTCCTGAACATCCAGCATATCTGTAAGTTTTTGTAAAGAATCGGATATATTTTTTATGTCATTTTCGGATAATTTGCTTAGACCATCAAACAGCTTATACTGTATTGGGGGAGGTGCATTTTTCGCAAGAACTTCGCCGTTTTTTGTCAGTTCAACCGTAATAACACGGCGATCTGTGGAGATTCTCATCCTTTTCAAAAGACCTTTTTCTTCCAACCTGTCAATAATCCCCGTTATTGTGCTTGAATTGATCATCATCAATCTGGCGATATGGGATGGTGGTAATGATCCGTTTTCGTTAAGGGTGAGAAGACAATTGAGCTGCGCAGAACTTATGTTATATACCTTATTTAACTCTTTTGTGTATAGTTCTCCGGCCTGCATCAGCCTGCGAATTGAATAAATAATATCTTTTGTATATTTAAAATGAAAGTCCGACTGTGTAGATAACGTTATATTTTTCTTGGATTTTACCATAACCATTCCTTAAGTTTGCTAGAGGTGAATATAAATTATGAATTCACAATAAAGCACAAAAAAATTTTCGTCAATTCATTAAAAGGCATTGAAAGGTCATATACCCTGTTTTCTTCGGATGACCTTACAATGCCAGGATTTACAATATTATCTTCCAAACAAATTTTTAAGCGCCTTTTTAGGATCTTTAACCGCATCCTCTATAAGTTTTTCAGTGGTAACAGGCTCTGCAGGTTGTGTCTCTTCACTTGCTGCGGCCTCCGGTGCTGCCTCTTTCTTGGCAACCTGTTTCACACCAGTTTTGGCTGCTTCAAGGGCTGAGGCACATATATCCACATCCGATGATGTTGTCTCAGGAGATGACTTTTTTAAAAGGCCTTTAAGCCCGTCCTTACCGATTACCTTCCCAATCGAGAGGGCGGCCTTTTGTTTATCAATAACCAGTGATGGATTTGAAAGGGTGCCTCCAAGCTTAAATGGCTGGGCTATTTCACCCAGATTAAGGTTATACCCTGCAATGCTCTTTTTTGCTGTAGGTATCAGTGATATCCCCATCACCTCTGTTTTCAGGTTGATATCCCCCTGCCCTTCCACGCTAATCAGCTCTGTATCAACAGCAAGAACAGTTCCATCAGCTATTCCGTCACGGGCATCAAACCTGGTAACCAGGCATTTTATGGTGGTATAATCCTTTGACGCCCCCGCAGGATTAAGCAGCCTCATAACGCCTTTACTGAAATCACTGCCGAGCATTTTTATATATTTGTTGCTGACCACCCCATTACTTACGGCAACCGTTGAATAACCGTTCAGCCCACCCATTATGGATGCAATGGAATTTCCCCGACCCTTGATATCTATATCAGCATCAACAAGCCCCTCAACCTTATCCTTGAGGCCCATCTTTTCAAGCACCCCGGCGAGCTCCAGCCCTTTTACATTTATTACAGCAGAAAGGTCATTAACACTGGCCTTTGAACCAAGATCCAGATTGATACCTATATTACCTCCACCCAGAGTCATCTTTAAAGGCTTTAAAGAAAGGTTTCCATTACTCATTGCAGCGTCAACAGAAAGGGCGTTTAGCACCATTTCAGATATAACAAGTTTATCTATACTGATTTTGAATTTGCCATTCACCGCGTTTAATGAATCAAGGTTAAGTGGTTCTTCTGAAAAGATCCTTTCCGCCTTTTCATCAGTCTTTACCGATGGTTCAGACGGTTTATCCGGAGCCTTGTCCTTACTCATAAAAGAGTCCAAATCAAGCTCCTTTGATGAGAGGGCCGCATCAATATAAGGGACTTTGCCAGAAAGGTTTATGCCTAATGAGCCATTCATCTGACTTTTCCCCAGAGCAATCTTTAGGCCGCTCATGTTATAATTTTTTGGTGCCCTGTCAGAAATATTTCCAGAGACGCTGAATGCTTCCTTTACAGGTATCTCCGTTTCCGCCAGTTTTGAAAGCCCTGACCAGTCATTTATCTTTACGTCAAAATCTATATTGATCCCCTTCTGTTCAGCAGGATTTTTTATGGAACCCTTCAGGCCCGCAACTGCGCCAAATGCATTTATAGAAAGGTCTAAAGGCCACGGGGTTTCTGAATCATTAATACCTTTTATACTTCCGAGTGTACCTGATACCTTAAATGATTCATCATTATATTTACCGCTGAGATCAATAGTTAATGGATTTTCAAACCCTTTAATACCTGTCTTTAGATTAGTAATGGTCAGGTTTTGTGTCTTGCCAGATTTGCCGTCCCTGTAGGTGATAACGCCATTTTCTATTTCAAGTTCATTCACAGCAAATGCAGGCGGAGCTGCCCCGACGTCAGATTCAGTATCGGGCTTTTTCTGCTCTGTTTCAGCCTTTTTCTCTGTATCAAACTGATAGTTTCCCTTACCCTTTTTGTCTGTTTCTATTAATACATCAAAGTCTTTAAGTATAAAGCGATGCACCTCTACGTTTCCTTTTAAAAGGGGCATCAGTGAGACCTTTAACTCAAACCTGCCCACATTCACCATATCTTTTCTGGTTCCCCACTCTGCGTTCTGGAACCTTACATCTGATAATACCAGGGAGGGGGTGAGCCCAATATCAAGATCGATATCGCTGCCTATAACAAGCTCCCTGCCGGTTGCTTCATAAACGGCCTTTGCAATAACAGGTTTAAGATTATTGAAGTCATAACTGGAAATAATAACTATTACAGCTATTATGACTAAAATAATAATCCCGCCAAAAACTCCCAGAATCCATTTTAATGGACGTGCCATTGCACTCCTCCTTTTTTTGAGTGAGACATTATGGATAAGAAAAATAACGTGATGCATATATTAATAAAAAACATAACAAAAAGAAAGGGCCTTATTAAGATCTATTTAAAATGGAGGTTCAGTTTATCTTCCACACTTGAAATGCCGATCAATAGTAGATGTAATTATTAATAACGAATACTCTGTATTATATACAGAACATATTTAATAATTGATTTTGATAGATAAAAGCCTGAATCATAACTTGACGAGGCAATCTCAATGACTTAAGTTATTATTTGATTAATGGCTTTAATTAATAGGACTTTCCAGGTTTGGAGGATTTATGTATACATTGAGTCCGATCTCACCACGCGTTGCAAAGATACGAGAAAAATACCGCTCAACAAGACCGAAGATCTGCATATCGCGTTATAAAATAGTAACCGATTTTTATATGGAAAATCCACAACTTCAGGGGATACTTAAAAGGGCAAAAAACTTTAAAAACCTCTGTGAAAAACTACCGGTACATATTAATGAAAACGAGGTAATTGTAGGGTGGCAGGGGACATCTTTCCGCTGTTGCGCCCTTTACCCCGAGATATCCTTCAGCTGGTTCATGGATGAATTAAAGGCAGGCACCATTCCAAAAAGGGATACAGACCCTTATGATATAGACGAAAAGGATGTGGAATATATACTCGCGACAGGTGATTTCTGGCGTAAGGAGTGTCTGAGCGCCAAGGTGGATGAATATATCCCTGAAGGCTATAAAAAGGCGGTTGGTAACGGGGTCTCAACCTTTGGTATAAAGGGGGTCTGTCAGTCGCCAGTAGGCCATTTTGTGGCAAACTTTGAAAAGGCCATAAATAAAGGTTTTGGGGCCATAAGGAAAGAGGCCCAAGAAAAGATGGATGAGCTCGAAGGGGTGATGTTCGGTGACAGCGTATACAGGTATAATTTCTACCGGGCAATAACAATAGTATGCGATGGTATCATCACCTTTTCAAAGAGATATGCAAAAGAGTGTGAAAGGCTTGCATCTATAGAAACAAATCGTGAAAGGCAAAAAGAGCTGTTAAGAATGGCAGAGAGCCTCAACCGGATAATGGAAAACCCATGCCGGACATTTCATGATGCCATCCAGTGTATATACTTGTATCAGATATGCCTCTGCCTTGACGGTCAGCAGCACGGCATATCATTCGGACGTTTAGACCAGTACCTTGGCAAATTCTATGATGCGGACATAAAGGCAAAAAGGATCACGCACGATGAGGCACAGGAGCTGCTTGACCTATTCTATCTCAAGGTAGCAGAGATGAACAAGATATGGCCAGCGCTTGCAACCAGGTCAAGCCCCGGTTATACAAGCGGGCAATTGATGACACTGGGTGGGGTTACAAGGGATGGTAAAGATGCCACTAATGCTGTTACATACATGATGCTTCAATCGGCTGGAAGACTTATACTCCATGACCCGCCACAGTCCATGCGCGTGCATAAAGGGACACCTGATGCCCTGTGGGAAGCGGCCATTGAAACCACACAGATTGCTGGCGGAGTACCCACCTTTGAAAGTGATGATGTAATAATCCCGGCCCTCATTGCAAGGGGCCTACCCATAGAGAGTGCCCGTAATTACTGCCTGATAGGCTGTGTTGAGCCACAGAGCTGCGGTGATGAATGGGCAGCGCCTGGCGGGACCGGCACAGAGTCTTTTTTCAACCTGCTTAACGCATTTATTCTCGCAATCAATAATGGTTGTAACCCTATGCCGGGTTTTGATGGCAGGATGAGCGGTCAGACAGGGTTACCCACAGGGTATCTCTATGATGTGAAAACATTTGATGAGGTGCTGGATGCAGTAAAAAGGCAAATAGAATACTTTGCAAAATGGCACATAAGCCTCATAAACACCTTTGAATATGTGGCATCAGAGCATATGCCCCTTCCGGTTGTCTCTGCAACTATAGACGGATGCATGGAAAAGGGTAAGGATGTAATGAAGGGCGGCGCAAAATACAACTCTACTGGGAATGCCGGCATTGCCATAGGTAATATCACAGACAGCCTTGCTGCTGTAAAGTATATGGTCTTTGAGAAAAAGCTCATAAGCGCCAGGGAGCTTTATGATGCCATCATTACAAACTGGGAAGGAAAAGAAGATTTAAGGCAGCGGATATTGAAGGAGTCGCCCCATTATGGCAATGGCAACGAGTATGTGGATCAGTTTGCTACATGGGCATCTGATATATATGCAAATGCCATTAACTCGGGCACTGGTTACAGGGGCAGGTATTCAGCCGGTCTGTACCCGGTAACAGCACATATCCTCTTTGGCCTTATGACTGCCGCCTCGCCTGATGGAAGAAAAAGGGGTGAGCCCTTAAGTGACGGTATATCACCGGTACAACAGCTTGATAAAAACGGGCCAACAGCAACTGTCAGATCGGTCTCTGCCATTGACCAGAAAAAGTTCGGTAATGGTACGCTTTTAAACCTGCGTTTTCATCCGACGGCAGTCAGGAATGAGCAAGGTAAGGAAAAACTCAAGGCGCTTATTAAGACATATTTTGGCCTGGGCGGCATGGAGATGCAGTTTAACATTGTAAGTGCTGATGTCTTGAGAAAGGCACAGGAGAGGCCTGCGGATTACAGGGACCTTGTGGTTCGTATTGCGGGTTTCAGCGCCTATTTTGTGGAACTGTATAAGGAAAGCCAGGAAGATATAATAAAGAGAACGGAGTTCAGTTTCTAGTTTCAGACTTCTTCACACATAATCAGTTATCTGGTGGGGTGTAAAACCCCACCCTACGTTTAAATGACCAATCAAACAGTAGGGTGGCATTTTACATGCCACCTTCAAAAAGGTTTGATTCAAGATGACAAACGCTATCACCGGCAAGGTATATGACATACAGGGTTTTTCAGTGCAGGACGGCCCAGGGATACGCACAACTGTGTTTTTAAAGGGTTGCCCCCTGCGCTGCCCCTGGTGTCACAGTCCTGAGTCACAGGAGTTTTATTCGCAGCTGAGCTGGATCTCCATGAGGTGCATTGGTATAGATAAATGCGGGAAATGCCTCACAGCCTGCCCCAAAGGGGCCATAACCCCTGGCTCAGTCATCCAGCACATGGTGACAAAGGAAGATATCCGGCTTGTTCATATAGACAGGGAGTTATGTGACAACTGCGGCGCATGCGCTAATGTCTGTTATCCTGATGCCCTCTATATATGCGGTACAGATTATACAGTGGAAGAGCTTATAGAAAAGCTTGTAAGGGATAAACCCTTCTATGACCAATCGGGTGGCGGGGTTACGGTATCAGGCGGAGAGGCCCTTTCACAGCCTGAATTCACAGTCGCACTCTTAAAAGCATTAAAGGAAAAGGGGATCCACACTGCACTGGACACAACAGGTTTTTCAAGCGAGAAAAACATAGATGCTGTACTACCATATACAGATCTATTCCTGTATGACCTTAAACACATGAGGAGTGACCTGCACAAACAGGTTATCGGCGTACCCAATGAGTTAATCCTGAAAAATGCGAAAAGAATAGCAGATGCAGGTGGTAAAATGCAGATAAGGATACCTGTAATACCGAGGTTCAATGACTCTGAAGAGAACATCCGTGAAACAGGTGAGTTCTGCAAGGCACTTGGTGATGCGGTAACAATAATTCAGTTACTGCCTTACCATAAATTGGGTATCATGAAACACCAGAGGATAAGCAATGATAAAAAGGTGATGGAGGCGCCTGTGCCTTCCGATGAAAAGATCCGTTCACTGAAAAATATTATGGAGCAAGTGGGACTTTTAGTAACAGTACACTAAATATTACATTGGGGGTCGCTATGAGATCAATTGCCAACCGGTTTAAACTGAAAACCTGGTATCAATGGGTATTAGCTGTCTGTCTGTTTTTTTATCTTATTTACCTCTCCCTTTCCTGGTTATACCTGCCCGATAAACTAAAGAGTACATTGGAAACGGATGTTTCCACCATGATTGACAGGAAGATAACCGCTGGCGATATCCGTTTCAACCCCTTCAAGCTGTCATTAAGAATAGAGAACTTTTCAGTCTCCGATTCAAATGACGGGCCTATTGCAGCATGGGATAGTCTGCTTGTTAATTTTGGTTTGTGGAAGTCTGTTTTCTTGTTTGGAATAGCCTTTGACGAACTGTCTCTGGATAACTCAAATATTAACATCGTTAAACTCAAATCAGGTTTTAATTTCAGTGATATAATTGAAAAGCTGTCATCATCTGATTCGGGTAAAGAGAAAGAAGAGAAAAAGGGTAGCAGGCCAATTGCCATCAAGTTGTTTAACACATCCATTAACAAGGGATCATTTCAATATACTGATAAAAGCAGTGTTGCCCCTGCAACAGTAAACCTTAACGATATATCCATCCAGATTAAAGAATTGTATTTTGCAACAGGTGACGAACATCTGAATTCCTTTACCATAAATGCAAAAGATCAGGAAGGAGGAGATCTGCAATTTAAGGGCAATTACAGGTTAGACCCTCTGTATATGGAGGTCAGCATAGGCGCAAAAGGTATTAATCTGGCAGGCATTAGTAATTTTTTGGAAAATATCCTTCCCCTTAAAATAGGGAAAGGAACGCTTTCATTAGATACAAATATCCTTATTAAAAATGATACCGATTTCATTTTTAAAACAGATAAGGGAAATCTTTCTATTAAAGATCTAAGCATTGATGACCATATCCCTGACCCAACCATGCTGAACGCACGGGGTATTGGTATCCGGAATTTCAGTGTTGATATTACCGGGCACAAGGTATTGGTTGAAGAGGTGCTTTTTGACAGGTTGGCTTTAAACCAGTGGATCGATAAAGAGGGAAAAGCAAGGTATGAAGCCATGATCCCTCCTGATAATCCAGAAAAAACAGCGCAGGAGAATTCCGCAGCAGATACAGATAAAGATAATATCCCATGGGATATCATGGTAAGGCAGGTATCTCTCAAAAACAGTACGATTGATTTTGAAGATCAAAACGAAAAAATAAACACAAAACATACACTGTCCGGGATCAATCTTAACTTAAAGGATATATCCCTTGCCCCTGAAAGTAAAATTCCAATTAATCTTGCTGCTATCCTGAACAATAATGGCGCGATAAATATTGATGGCTTTTTATGCCCCTCACCCTTTTCAATGGAGCTGAAATATAATCTTGATAAACTACTGCTTAATCCCTTTACAAAATATCTTGAAGCGATCACATGGCTGAAGATAGCGGATGGGAACCTTTTTGCAGAGGGAAATGTATCAGTCAAAAAAGATGGAGAGACCTCCATCAACGCAGCCACCAGCATGGGCGTGGATAACTTAAGGCTAAAGGATCTGCGTTCTGATAAAACTGTTTTCAGTTTAAACAGATTCATGCTTGATGATTTAAGGGCAGATGTTGATACCCGGAAGATTACAGTCGCATCAGTCAGCCTTTTAAAGCCTGATCTTGCTGTAAGCCTCTCTGAGAAAAAGCTACTTAACCTTGCAGGTATGATGAAAGAAAAGGAGGTAATAAAGGATGCCGCGCCTTCCCAGGCAGAACCTGCCGAATCAGCCCCCTGGAAATATGAAATAGATAAAGTCAGCATGAATAATGGTACTATTCTTTTTTCCGATAAAAGTGTGAAACCTGAATACAAGACAGGCATGTACAATATGGCCTTAAGCATAGATCGAATCGGTTCCCAGACAAATGACCCTTCACCATTTACATTCAGGACTGACATAGACAAATACGCCCCTTTTACTGTCACAGGCACGCTTGATCCAATAAGCCGTCAGCCCGGGTTCGCTTTTAAAAGCACATTAAAGGGACTTGAGATGACACACCTTTCACCTTATTCTGGTGTCTATATAGGCAACTACCTGAAAAGCGGAAAGCTCTCTCTTGATCTTGATTATACCCTTCATGACCGCAAATTAAAGGGAGACAATAACATAAACGCAAAAAATCTTTATCTGGGTGAAAAGGTTGCTGTAGAGCCGGTCATTAATGCACCTGTAGGGCTTGGACTTGCGCTCCTGCGCGATATATCCGGAGTGATTGATCTTGATGTAAATATATCGGGAGACCTTGATGACCCCGATTTCAGTGCCGCAGGCATAATAATAAAGGCCCTTGTGAATATAATAGTAAAGGCTGCGGCATCCCCATTTAAGCTCCTCGGTTCCCTGATACCCGGCGGAGGCGAAGAGATGGGGAATATTTTATTTAACCCTGGCAGTTCCATGTTAAACCAGGCAGGTAAAGACAACCTCATAAAACTTGCCGATGCGCTCAATCAAAGACCTCAACTCACACTTTCTATAAAGGGCAATGCCTCAAGGTCTGATGATGTTGCAGCACTCAAGACAGCGAATCTTAATAAAATGGTGGCAGACAGGAGAGGCATTGAGTTATCAGTGATTGAAGATGAGCTGAAATCTCAGGAGCTATGGATGGTCACAGAAAATCATGCTCTCCTGGAAGCGATTAACATTGAGATGGGTCTTCCTGCTCTTACCGAACGTTTGAAAAAGAGTACTCAGGTGGCGGCCCCTGAAAAGGAACAGAAATCCGCACAGGGATCAGAGACACAGGTTAAGGATAATACTGTTTATAAAGAGATTTATGATGATATTCTGAAGGCCCTGACGATCAGTGATGATAAACTGATATCCCTTGCTGATGAACGGGCGCTAGAGATCAAACAGTATCTTGTGGATGAAGTCAAACTAAGTCATGAAAGGATATCCGTAATCAAAACCAGCAGCAGCGATCTATCAGGGACCACTATCAACATGGGTATTGATGCCATGTAGTTACGTGAATGATCTTTAAATTTGTTATAGAGACGGGTTTTAAACCCGTCTCTATATAATAAATATCTGGTATAAAATTCTCATCCCTTTATATCAAGGCACATAAGGCCCTGTTTGAATCTCAGGAAAAGCCTGCCATTAGCCAGTATGGGTTTTGTCCATGTTGCCCCGCTGACCTTGCCCCATACCTTCTTCATTTCTGTGACCTTTATAAATTTATCAGGATCAGGTTTCATAAGATAGAGGCTGCCTTTGACATCTTTGCATAGGAGGTAATCCTCTACAGCAATGCATGTACCCCAGCCCATCTCTTTTGTACTCCACTTTTCATTACCGGTTTCAAGCTCCACGCACTTGAAAAAGCCCTTGTTCTGCATGCTGTCACCCGAATAGCCATATATGTAGTTACCGATAATAAAGGAGTCTGAATGGTGTGATGCAAAAACCTGACTTTTCCATACAACTTCTGAACCTGATTTTGACACCCTTAACAGTTCACAGCCAGTGTTATAACCGGAGGTAATAAATACAAGGTTATCCTTTATTACAGGTGTTGTGGCATTAACATCATATTTAGTCTGCCACTCAATATCCCACAGCTCTTTACCATCTTTAAGGGTAATAGCAGTGAGCCCTTTTCCATGAAATGAAAGAATAACCGGTTCACCCTCTATTTCCATCATGGTAATCGCTGCATAACCAGCCTTGCCCTCTCCTGCCTTCCAGATAACATCTCCGGTCATCTTGTCATAGGCGATTGTTCGGGCGGTTCCTCCTCCGCTGACTATAACATTAGAACCTGTTACAAGGGGAGAGGATGAAAGACCCCATGTTGGTGATTCACCTCCGATATCACGGACATTCCGGTGCCATATTTTTTCACCGTTTAAAAGATTAAAGCAGCAAAGATCACCGCCCCGGCCATATGTATATACACGTTCATCATCAATCCACGGGGTCGCCCTGAATCCGGTACCATATTCATCTGAGGTTTCAGCCGGGTATGACTGCTTCCATATAAGTCCCCCATCTTCCGGATTAAGGCAATATACCACATCATTTTCACCTTCACGTCCACAGACAACAAGCCTGTTACCTTGCACAACCGGTGCAGACCATGTTGCGCTGTCCTCTCCATCACAGAGGTAATCTATCTCCCATATCTTCTTCAGGCCATTTGACCAGTCTGTTTTAATGCCTGTAACATAGCTTCTGTTATCGCCATTTATATTACGCCAGCTTATCCAGTCTGCCTCTCCCTTTGTAATCGGCTGAACAGGTGAAGTCGCAATATCATGCACCATCTCTGTGTGCGGTTGAACCTTTCTGTTTCCAAGCATGATACCTATTGTATCCCAGTACAGGAACGCGAGTACTATTACTGCAACAAGAATGAGACCTACTATTGCAAGCATAATTTTCATCCATTTTTTCATCTCTTTTTTCCTCTTTTATCGTTTATAAGTTTCGACCATGCAACCTGCGGAAAAGCATGGTAAATTCATCTGGGACCCCTGTATCAAAGGTCATTGGTTTATGGGTGAACGGGTGAGTAAATATAATGGAACGGGCATGCAGGGCCAGCCTTTTAGATATATTCTCACCTTTACCATATTTTTTATCACCTACCACAGGATGCCCTTTCTCTGCAAAGTGCACACGAATCTGATGCTTGCGGCCTGTGATAAGGTTAACATCAACCATTGTGAATCCTTTAGTCTCTTCAAGAACCTTATATGCTGTATGAGAAAGCCTGCCCTTTGAAGGGTCACTGGTCGAATAGACCCTGAGCGCCCTGTTCTCGGGTTGATATCCACACACGACCTGGAGCTTGGCAGCCTGGAGCAGACGTGCCCAGGGGTTCGAAACGCGCACTTTCAGGAATGGTATGAGGATGGAAAGGTTCGGTTTGACTATCAGTTGCGACCCGGGGTCTCAACGACGCGGAACGCGCTCTGGTTGATGAAACTGGCGGGATTGCCAATTGACGAAGTGAATCAGTGAAAGGCGGGAAAATCATGAATCTGAAAGACATGCTACCCATGCCGGATCTGGAGAATTGTAAAAGTATCCTGTGTATCCAACCGCATCCTGACGACAATGAGGTGGGCGCAGGCGGCACCATCGCGAAGCTGGTGCGACGCGGCTGTCAGGTGACGTACCTGACCGTGACAGATGGCCGGAAAGGCACCGATGATCCCGCATTGCGTGGAGACCGGCTTGCGGCCATCCGGCGCGAGGAGGCCGTCGCCGCTGCCAGGGTGTTGGGGGTGACGGCACATCATTGGCTCGGTTTGCCGGATGGGGGGTATCCTGATGAACAAGCCCTTTGCCTGTCCATTGCCGAGGTGATTCAGGAGGTTCGGCCTGAACTGGTCATGACGGTGGATCCGTTCCTCCCATATGAAGGGCACGCGGATCACCGTACGGTTGGCATGGCGGCGACCGAAGCCTGCATGTTCAATCCAATCGATTTGCCGGAGGCGCGCCCGGACGATCCCGACTGGCAGCCCTGGCGAATCGCCGGCATCGTCTATCAGACCACCGCCTGGCCCAATACCTTCGTGGATGTGGATGAAACC
>CAZCMD010000071.1:21676-23683 GCA_964499695.1 uncultured Desulfatiglans sp. | reverse complement strand
CAGTTGTAGTGTAATTGAAGATCCACTTGAGACATTGTTCCTGAAACGCGTCGATATTGATAAAAAATCAACTAATTCGAGATTCGTCCTGACAAGTCTCCTTGCCAGGACATATAATAAGAATGCTGAAAACCGTAAGGTTATATAAAAAATGTTGTTAAAGGTAGAAAACCATTATATTAAATGGAGCTGTAGGTGCTGGTATAGGCTTCTATGGGTACCCAGTTGCCCTGCTACAGGAGTACAATATTTTTATTGAAATACTTTTTTGTTCTACTCATCTTTCATGTTCCACTGTATGATTTATCTAAATTAATTTCATTACAATCCTAATTCACTGCTTTTTGCATATTACGCAACAGTTCAAGTTTTTTAGTATATCTATTTTTTTTGAGTGATTTATATGCATATTTCTCAGCAAGTTCAAGATTAAGCTTAGCTTCCTTTGCATCCCCAAGATAGGCATAAATTTTTGCGGCAACATAATAGAACTCATGCTCTTCCCCATTCTTTTTAATAGCTTTTTGGGCCCACTTAAGTGCTTTGGAATAATTTCCATTCACTATCTCCTGATTTGCCAGTTTGATCATATAGTAAGGATTTTTCTTCAGATAGTTTTCGAGTGTTTTGTCGTATTGCTCTGCAAGTTTTGTCCTGCCTGTCATTTGATATAGTATGACAAGATTATTAATGGCCGACATATCTTCTTTATTCTTGCTTAAAGCCTGCTGATAGGTAAACTCAGCTTTATCCATCTGATTTAGGCGCCTATATGCAACACCAAGATTTGTCCAGTTATTCGAGTTGCCTGGATCTAGTTCAACTGCCCTTAACAGATACTTCATTGCCGCCTCTATATCGTTTTTCATTAAGAGTTCAAGTCCCCGGTTACTGTAAAATGTTCCGAAGCCCTGATCATCTGTTAAATGACGTGTTTTCACCGAGTCGAAATCGCCCATCCATTCATATTCAATGGCCAGGTATTTGCCTGGTGAAACTTGAACCCATGCACTTATATGTCTGAACTGATAATATATATCCGCCTCACGCTGCCATTCATAAGGTATTTCTACATGCAAATAACCCACATTGAGGCCTGAATATCTGCTCATAGCAATAAATGCGTTGGTAAGGGAAATACAATTCCCGGAGCCGGACTCGATCGTTTCGGCTGCAGTTTTTGATTGATTATCATATTTTAAGGCCATCTTATCAGACCCAAACATAAGATCATGAAGTGCATGAGCACGGCTTTCATGGTCATAGAAGTGGCTTACATATTTATCCACCATACTGCAAATTTTATCATTTAATTTCAGGATTTCATCAGTTCCAATCAAGGCTGTGTTAGTAATGTTTTCATCTTTTTCCTCAGGAGTACCTGAAACAGAATTATCCGTAGCAGAAACGGGAACAGTTAAGGATAACATAAATATGAAAAGAATTAGTTTATCCAGTATTAATATCTTCATGTTTTTTCCTCATAGATAAAGTGAATGAACGAGATTATTTATTTTTTAATACTGATACTCCCTGTATATTGAGAAACGGATCTCTGTCAGGTCGTTAAGTCGCTTCATATGTGGGTGAAAATAAAATCAGTTAGGCTTAACATATATTTATGCGCCCGATAGTTAAAATGCAAGTGTGAATAATACAATAATTAATATGGCTTAGTGCTGCGTTTCCGTTAGTTTTGGAATCGGATTCGGTTTAATTATCCCTTCTCTTTCCATTGCCCCCATAATGCCATTCAGGCTCTGGAATAGTTCTACCACGGCAGATGGCGTTAACACCAGACGGCATGCAGGATATTTTTTCCCCATAGGAGGCTTTGATGGATCAGGTTTATCAAGGCGTGTGACGCACAGCTCTATGGTTGCGATACCTTCAGTAAAAAAGCATTTACCCATTGAATTTACGAATGTCTCTGCAACATCAATACGGTCATGATATTCTATTTGATTGTCCGGAAGTTTCATAAAAATCTCCATTTAAAGATGAATA
>CAZCMD010000071.1:0-21576 GCA_964499695.1 uncultured Desulfatiglans sp. | reverse complement strand
GCCCTGACAAGTCACCTTGCCAGGGCGTATGGTAAGAATGCCGAAAGTCTTATTGCTATATAAAAAATGTTTTCAAAGGCGGGAAGCCGTTAAATTCAACAGAACTGTAAGTGCTTGTGTAGGCGCCTGTGGATAACCAGTAGAGCCTGTCACTGATTGCCAGATTTAACGGCAGGGGATATTTATAGTCTTCATATAATATATCCATGCTATCGCAGGTGGGCCCGGCCAGGATCGCCTCTTCCAGTTCACCAGTTTTCCCTGAATAGATGGGGTATTTGATAGCTTCATCCATGGTTTCTATAAGGCCTGAGAACTTGCCAACATCTGTATAGACCCAGCGGTTAAGTGCTGTCCTGGATTTTCTTGAAATCAAAACAACCTCACTCACGAGCACCCCTGCATTACCTACCAGTGACCTGCCAGGTTCTAAGATGATTTCAGGCATATTTTCACCAAAACTCTCAGTAAGAAAACGTGTTATTTCCTGTGCATAGAGTTCAAGTTCATTTGTCTTTGCAAGATAGTTGGCAGGAAAACCGCCTCCCAGATTGATCATCTTGAGGTCTATCCCGTCTTCATCCATTAGCCTTTCAAAAATAACCTTAACTTTACCGATGGCCGCATCCCATGCGCCGATATCCCGCTGCTGGGAACCTACATGAAAAGAGACACCGCATGGAACCAGTCCCAGATTTTTTGCCATGATAATCAGGTCCATTGCCATGTCTGCCTGGCACCCGAATTTCTTTGATAATGGCCAGTCTGCGGTAAATGTACCTTCTGTCAATATTCTGGTGTAGATTTTAGAACCGGGTGCCGCCTTTGCAATGCTTCTGATATCCGCCTCAGAATCTGTGGCATACATCCTCACACCTTTTTCGTAAAAGTATCTTACATCTTTGCTCTTCTTAATGGTGTTGCCAAAGCAGATCCTGTCAGGGCTTATGCCAAGAGAGAGTACACGGTCCAGCTCATAGATAGAGGCAATATCAAAATTAATATTTCTATCACGCAGCAGCATAAGGATTTCTATTGAAGGGTTTGCCTTTACAGCATAATAGATTTTTGCATATGAAAAAAGTTTTTCAAGCTCCTCCAGTTTGCGCATAACGGTAGCGGTATCAATAACCAGAAAAGGGGTCTCCTTATTTGCGGAAAAGGCCCGGATCTTTTCAAAGGTTTCAGGGTCTATGTATTCTTCGAGTTGTATAGGCACAATATTTACTCCGATTCTATATTGTTTACATTATATCTTACAATCATCCATTTTGTAACTCCCTGTATAATCGTAAGAAGTAAGGTTTTTTATAAGAATTATTTTTTTAAGGGAGGCAATATAAGGAAAATGAGATAGCATATCAAGGGAAAATTATTATATCTATGATTATTTTTTATCAGGACAGAGTAACGGTCTGTTTATGTTACATTATTTGGCTTCGCCCCTGTCCTGAAAGGGGATGTTTCCGGGTGAAGCGGAAGTTTTCGGTCTTAAGTTATTAGCTGTCAGCCAACTATTGATTGTGATCCAGTACCTCGCGGATTTTTAATGCCATTTCCTTAATAGCGAATGGTTTTTGAATAAAGTTAATCCTTTTGCCCTTATCATTATCGATAGGGGAGATATTGTTTGCATATCCCGACATAAATAGAATCTTTATATCCGGCCTTGTTTCCGAAATCTTATCAGCCAGATCCCTGCCGCTCATGCCAGGCATAACCATATCAGTTATTAAAAGGACTATGCTGTCATTTTTACAGGCAATATTAATGGCCTGTTCAGGGCCGGCTGCATCCAGTACTCTATATTTATACGCCTCGAGCATTGTTTTTATGAGCCCCAGGATGGCAGGTTCATCCTCAACAACAAGTATGGTCTCATTATTACCTTTGGCAACCTTCTTTTCGATTTTCTCCAGGGGTGTAACATTATCAAAATGGCGAGGAAGCACTATTTTAAAGGTGGAGCCTTTACCTGGTGCACTATTCACCATAACTGTTCCCCTGTTTTGCCTTACAATGCCATAAACTGTGGCGAGCCCCATACCTGTTCCGTGGCCTAACTCCTTTGTCGTGTAAAATGGTTCAAAAATATGCTTCAACACCTCTTCATCCATTCCGCAACCATTGTCTGAGATGGATAAAGAGACATACTCACCAATTTTTATATCGAACCCGGACCCATTGAGGTTTTTATCTATTTTTAATATGGAGAGCTCAATTGTGATCCTCCCTACATCCTTGATAGAGTCCTTTGCATTGACACACAGGTTGAGGAGTATCTGATCCAACTGGGGAGGATCCATAAATACTGTGCATGAATCCTTGCATGGATGCCATTCCAGATCAATATTTTCACCGATAAGACGGCGCATCATATCAAGTGAGTCCTCTATCGATTTATTCAGATCCATTGCAACAGGGTGGATCATCTGCTTACGGGCAAAATCAAGCAACTGTCGCGTTAGCCTGGCTGAATGTTTTGCCGCATCAATTATCTTATTAAGATTTTCATCTACAATTACTCCGGGTTCTGCCTGCATTATGGATAGCTCCGCATACCCGATGATAATACCTAACATATTATTGAAATCATGCGCTATTCCCCCGGCAAGACTCCCAATGGCCTCCAGTTTCTGCGACTGGAAGGTTTGCGCCTGCATTTTTTCACGCTGTGCCTCTGCCTGCTTGCGGTCTGTAATATCAAAGAGGCTTACTACAAAGTTATCACCTACTGATTCAGCATCTACCAGCATTGTGAGAATCCTGTTGTCTCTG
Source organism: uncultured Desulfatiglans sp. (assembly GCA_964499695.1). GTDB lineage: Bacteria > Desulfobacterota > DSM-4660 > Desulfatiglandales > HGW-15 > JAAZBV01. Next base: position 18,798 of record CAZCMD010000071.1, on the reverse strand, counting down.
CATCTGACCTGGCATTCTCTGGATTCAGGACTGTGATCTTCAGCAATAGCCGGTTTCAGCCCTGATATCCATTTTGATATCCCATTATTTACCTCCTCATTGTTTTCAAAGAGAATGTTCATTGCATCAGGCAGGTTTTGTATGTCATCAGAGGTATATCCGGTGATATCTGTGAAGCTATTATTAATATCAAGGACCCTGTTATCACGGGAAATAAAACACATAGGCACAGGGGCCTTTTTAAAAAGGTTTCTGAAGCGTTTTTCACTCTCCTTCAGTGCATTTTCAGCCCTCATTTTTTCTATAAAATATTTAAAGATTGTCAGGAACAGGTAAATAAAAATTGCTGTTATCACCGGGAATGCTGTCTCAATATATAACCCTGACCTGGAGAGCAATTGTTGAGAGAAAAGCAATATTGCAAATATAGATGCTAAAACAATAAATATGCTGAATGTGTTGCTCCTGTTAGCTACCGTAAAACTCAGGGATATCCCCAGGATGAGAATAAACAGCAGGATAACTCCCTTTGCCCACTCCGGAGATGAAATAAAATTACCGGTGATTAAATTATCAACAACTGTAGCATGCACCTCTACTCCTGTATAAACCGAGCCCAAAGGAGTAGCCTGGAAGCTTTCAAGCCCGTAAGCAGATGTCCCGACCAATGCAATTCGGCCTTCCAGTTTATCCAGAGTGACAGTGCCATCCAGTATATCAGAGGCAGAAAAATAATCATAACTCATCTCCGGGTCATGAAACCTGATCCTGAGATTACCTTGTGCATCTACCGGAATCGTTGTGCCTTTATAGTTGATTGACTGCAAAACGCCTTTTTCTATTTTTAGAATGATATTGTTTATATTTCTATATTTAAGAACTGCTGCAAGAGCCATGCTTGGATATATATCGCCATGATATCTGATAAGAAGCGGGATGCGTCTAAGTATACCGTCATCATCAGAAACAGAGTTGCTAAATCCTGATGCCTCGGTTTTTTCATAAAAGAGTTTCAGGTTACTGAGCACGCTGTAACTTTCAGGTATCTTGCCGGCTTCTTTGCTGTCACTTTTATTGTGAATAAAAGAAACCCTGACAGGGTTGGTTATATATTTTTTTTGATCCTCTTTATTATGATCAAACCGGAATTGATGACTCAGTATAAAAGGCCCTTTATTGAGTACATCTGCCAGGGCCAGATCATTATCGATTATTCTATCCGGGATGTTATTAAGATCAATCTCAAGGCCATAAAATCCCTTGAGCCCTTTCATGACTGAACTGACAGAGGTCCTGTCAGGCTCCGAAAAGATCATATCAAGGCCGATTACTGATGGTTTCAAGGCTGTGATCTTATCAAGCAGCCGGGATATCAGATAACGCGGCCAGGGCCACTGTCCGTATCTCGCAAGGCTTTTTTCATCTATATCAATTATTACAGGTCTGTTAACTGTATTGTTTTCAGGCAAGTTCTTCAGCAGAAAACTATAGTTTGCACGATCTATAACCTTAAAGATATCCGGATTAGAGACAAAGAGTATAGCAGATAGCAGGGTAAATAAAATGCCGCATATCAATACAATGTAACCTGTCACCCTTTTATTCAGGGATGTATATTTTAACAGGTTAACAGTCAGTTTTTTTGTATAGGTCTTCATAAAAAAACAGGCGTAAGGAATATAAATTATTTTATAACTACTTCAACTCGCCGATTTCTGGGCTCAGAAACATTGTCTCCGGTCTTGATGAGAGGATTTCCTTCACCGTGGGATGTTACTTTTACAGTTGAGGAATCAACACCGCCATTAATCAGGATATTATATACTGCACGGGCGCGATTAATTGATAATTGGTAGTTATGCTCCTTTTCACCAATCGTATCCGTGTGCCCCGAAACAACAATATCATGTGAACCTTTCTTCTTTATACTTGAGAAAATTTCAGTTACCAGGGTGTTAGACTCGCTTGTCAGCTTATCGGAATTTTGTTCAAAATAGAGTATGAACCTCTCAGGAATAGCGGGTTGTATTGCCAAAACGTTTTCAAAGTTAGATTTGATTTCCTGCTCACTCATGGTAACAGCCTCACCAGGCCTTGTTTTATTATCCTTTATCTCAACCGCCTGGTTGATCTTATCAAGAACCTGTCTGCCCCCTTCATTAGCCACTTCCAGTTTTCCTACTGTGCCGTCAGGATTAGGCATCAGAACCACAACGCTGTTTTTCTTTCCGCAGCCATAAAATATGAGAACAAGTAATAGAGATAATATGATGCAAAAATAATTTTTCATGAGATCCACGCCTTTCTTTGAGATTTTTATTTGATCGGGCTTTTAACAGTAAAATACTCTTAAGATGGTTTATGGTTTCATCTATTCAATTACCTGTATAAAAACATTTTTGCTTTCTACAAGCCTTAATACTATTCCTTAACCTTGACAAGAAAATGGGTACCACGGATAGCAATAATAGCCTCAGGCATCTGGAATTTCACAGATTCCGGTGATTGGCGGCCAATGATCCCTGAAATATACGATGCTGTCCCCCTGAGCATGCGAACAAACATTGACAGGTTGCCTTTTTCAGGGGCAAACAGATATTCATCAACCGCCAGTTCAGTCTGCGGGCCAAGTGATAAAATCGTGTCATCCTCAAAGATAATCCCTGCGGCGCTGTCTGCTGCTGTACGAAGAACATCATTCTGATATACACTGTCGCCTATATTGAGCGGGATTTCTTTACTATCACGAATGGCTGTGACCATTCCCTTGAGTGTCTTGATTTTTCCTATTGATACTTCACTCGCTTGGGAAGGGAGCACATAAAAAATCTCTATTAAAAGGAAAATGATGACCAGTTTTTTCATGTTTAACGCTCCTGAATTCAGGTTCACATAAAGTAAGAGATGCTAACATATCAATTAAATAATTACAAACCTCATTTTTTATCTGACAGCACAGGTGTAATGGCTGAAATCTTTAAAATCAAGGTAAAGCCGGCTATAAGAAATTGGCTGTTTATTTTTAATCATTATGGCACTTAAGACAACCCTTGAACCCGGGGTGTGATGTTTGTGGACCCTGGGGATTTTTATCAGGGTGATGACATGCAAGGCACTCTTCATCCTTTGTAACATTTTCATGAATATCAGGATATGCCTTTATGGATGGGCCGTGCAGCCCCATGTAATGTTTGTAAGCGCATCCGCTCGCTATGAGCATGGAAATAATAAGAATAAGTTGCTGATATTTTTTCATTTATTCCTCCTCTATAATTTTGCCGTCTCTCATCCTTACCTTTAAATCCGCAAGATTCATGATCTCTTTGTCATGGGTGGCTATTACCATGATTAAGCCCTGTTCCTTTCCAATATTAAACATGAGTTTCACAAGGTTCATACCTGTTTCTGAATCCAGGCTCGCGGTGGGTTCATCCGCAATGATCAGTTTTGGAGAATGGGCAATAGCCCTTGCAAATGCCACCCTCTGGGCCTCGCCCCCGGATAATTCATGAGGCATGGCTTTACCGATGCCATTTAAACCTGTCATATCAAGGAGCTCATTAACGCGGCTATTTATCTGCTTTTTATCAAAGCCGTTGAGTTCAAGCGGAAAGGCGATATTCTGAAACACAGAAAGATAATTCAAAAGGTTACTGTGCTGAAAGATAAATCCAAGATGGCTGCGCTGAAACAGGCAGAGTGCATACTCGGAAAGGTTATGGATATCAATGCCTGCGATATTAACCCGGCCAGCCTCCGGTTTATCAAGGCCACTGATGCAGTTTAAAAGGGTGGTTTTTCCTGAACCGGACTTCCCTGATATCACAGTTGTTGTGCCATCTTCTATGCTTATAGATATGTTATCAAGTGCCCTGACCAGCCCCCTTCCTGACTTGAATCTTTTAGATATGTTTTCTATCTGTATCACGCTTTTAATTACTCCTCAGTATCTGCACCGCCTTTTTACGGGAAACAATCATTGCTGGCCATATCCCTGCTAAAAGACTGAATATAAGAGCAAGCATGGGGGGGAGCGCCAGAGAATAGTATGTAAGCCTCGGGTAGATCACCCCTGAAACGGCAAAATATCTGTTATGGGATGTGAATGAGGTAAGATCGATCCCTGAACCGCTCGCAATATAAACGACCGTTAGGCCAATAATAACACCAGCTACGGATGCAGCGATATTGATAAGGAATATCTCGATCATTATCAGGTATCCTATCTCAGCGGGGGTGGCCCCCATGGATTTCATTATGCCGTATTCGCGCATGTTTTTTAAAATGAATATGGCGAATGCACAGGCGATACCGATAGAGACAACCCCGAATACAAGAAACATAACGATGTTCATTGACACATAATTAAGGTCAATAAGCTGGAGAAGATCAGGCATCAACTCTTTCCAGGTCATGAATTTTATAGAGGGATACTTACTCTTGTATTCCTTTATGACAGGCTCAGTAGCTACCCCGTCATTAAGAAAGATACCTGCTGACCATGTTCTAACCACAGACTCAGGTAAAATATTGAGGGGCACAAACGCAGTTTTACTGTCAAGCTCTTCAATGCCTGTGCTGTAAATACCTGCAACCTTGAGCCTTATTGTCGCATCTCCATAACCTGCCCTGAATATGACTTCATCAGCGAGCCCTGCATTCAATCTTTCGCTCATGAACCGGCTCAGGTAAATACCGGGTTCACCCGATTTGATAAATTCCCCCTTGATCTTCTTTTTTAAAAGGGCGGTAATGCGCTCTTCTTTATCAGGGTCAATGCCAGCCAGATTAATTGCCTCAGTGTTTTCTCCCCTTGAGATGGTGCCCGGTACATAAACTCTTTTTAGAACCTCTTTTACACCTTCTATCTTAAGTGCATCAGTGGTTACTGACTCCGGGATAAAAAGGCCGGTGATATGGCCTGAAAACATCCCTACCGAGTTTCGTATCATGGCGTCATTCACACCCACATCAAGGGAGGATAGAAAGATCAGGGATGCTACTGCTGCTACGGCCATAAGGCAGAGCATGATGGCTGACCTGCCTGATCTTAAAAGGAACATTGTCCCTGTTCGTGTCCAGAAAGGGATATGAAAGATCCTCACGCGGCCTCCTTAAAAATATTTCGCAACTCCAATCCTTACAGATAAAAACCTTATTGCGGGTTCAACAAGAAATCTGTGATCTTCTTGAAAAAGCCCGTTCAACCCGGAAACAAGATATCTCCTTGCCGTATCAACTGCACTTTTCTTTACATCCGTATAACGTATCAAGATATCATCTGATCCATGCCCCTTTTCACTGGTCTGGATGGCAGATTTTATTTCCTCCCAGGTGTTCGCGCCCGATTCATGATATATAATTGAGGCTACATAATTATTGCGCCTGTTTTTTATATCCCTTTCAAGATCAGCCATATCATCCATAACCTGGCATCCCATCCCTGTATTATAAAGCGCCTCATTAAGGTCCCTCTTTTTTTCTTCATCTATTGTTTCAATAATGGATGGTATGGCCCAGGGGCAGGTAAAAAGGATGCCTGTTTTATAATGGTGGATTTTTTTTAATATGGCGTCTGGGGGCAGTATCTCGTTTATACCACCCTCCTCAGTTGCCTCCTGGTATCCGCTTTCTATGAGCGCCCTTAAAGAGATGATGCTTGCAAGAAGTATTTTTTCCTGTTCCCTGAATGCCTCAATGGATAATTCAAACATCACACGGTCAGAGACCATTATGTCCAGCACAGACCTGAACCTAGTACCACTCTCTGGCAGGTTGGTTTCAAGGGTTAGCTTGTATTCATCATCAAGGATATTATCACACCCTGTGACCATGCCCCTTAAGCACTGGTTCATCGCGGAATAGAGTATCCTGCGTTCAGGAACGATACCTGCACGGTAATACGAGTACAGAAACAGGGCGGAAAAGAAATTATTTTTTGCGTCATAGTAACCGGCAGGGGGATCAAGGAGTTTTACACTACCACCATTAAGTATTTTGCCGGCCTTTTCCCAGAATATGTTAAGTGACCTCTTCAGTTCATCTTCAAGAATAGAAAAAATATTACTGTCTGCGTTTTTTTGCGCCTCTGTTTTCAGATCTGTTATGGGATCAAAGATATTCATGGTTACCTTTCTTAAGGTTTCCTGCTTGAAAAGAGGCTTATATACCCGAAATAACTAGCAACAATTTCAGGCACTGTGAAGCCTGCCTCGCGGATAACATCTGGCATGATCCCTCTTATGTTTTCACCTATCTGCGGCTGCATGAAAAAGTAGCGTGATATGTTAGAGACAAGCCTTCCCATAAATGTTGATGGTGTATGCATGTCTGCTATTATAAGCCTGCCACCGGGTTTAAGCACACGGAATGCCTCAGTTAAGGCCTTTTTTTTCAGGTCAAGGGGCACATGATGGAAAAAGAGGCTTGATACTATGCTGTCAAAAGAATCGTTTTCAAAGAGCAGGTTCTCTGCGGCAGCGATCTCAAACCTGCATGTTGGGGTCTCCCTCTTTTTTCTCGCTACCTTAATCATTTGGGAAGCCGCATCAATACCAATTGATATACCGCCCTTTTTGGGGTTAAGCCTGTCTGCTATCATCCTGGTTAAAACACCGGTACCGCAGCCAAGGTCAAGCACCCTGTCACCCTCCTTAAGTTCAAGTAGCCTCAAGATAGCATGGTCATATTCAGCCTGTTTACCTAAGAGGAGCAAAGGCTCTAAAAGATCATACACCTTTGCCGCATGATCAAGGGTTCTTCCTTTTGTAGGTATTGACGTTTCCTGCATATTCATTCCCTGAATTATGGCTAATACAACCGGGTTAGTTAAATGGGTTTACTATATATAAACATTTATGAATATACATCTTTTTTTACTTATTGACATGGAATACCCTCCTCAATATACTCTGGTTCTAAAGAGGGAACAATTTAAAAAATTTTACCAACCTGTGAAATGGAGGTGCAAATTGACTAGAAAGATATGTTCCATAATATTAACAATTTTTCTCATTGCTGTTTGTTCCACAGCATATTCATCCGATCAAAAAATCAAGGTGTTGAATCCGACCCCGCCCAGTAAAATGGTGGATCGCATACCACTTACACCCAGGCTTGATACCCTTGAAGGGAAGACCATATTCCTAGTGGATATCGGCTGGGGAGGTGAACAGGCGGCCCCCAGCATTTACAGGGAAATAAAAGACTGGTTTGCCAAGAATATGCCGAGTGTGAAAATAGAGACCAGAAAGACCAAAGGCTTTTTCACGGAGGAACAACCGGAACTAATAAAGGAAATAGGCGAAAAGGGTGACGCTGCCATGTTCGGGATAGCTGGGTGAGACGGTTGTATATCGGCCGTGAGCCGAAACTGTAAACAACTGGAACAGCAGTACCATATCCCCACTGTCGCGGGTTCTGCAGCTAATATCCTTGATTATGGTCTGAATTACAATTTCAAGTATAATAACGGGTCGCCCATTCGTTTTATTGGCTTTCCATTCCCTGTTGCTGGGCAACCTCAGGAGGTTCACCATAAGTATATTTTTGAGGGCAATGATGTGGTGACTGGCAAACCCATGATGCAGGCATTCGTTGATGCACTGACGGCTCCTTTGACCGACAAAGAGAAATACAAGGGGCCGGCACCTGAGGCAGAGGTCGCCAAAGAACCTGTTGAACCCCGCCTGTTAGGGCCTGATACTGAAGAGAACCTTCAACAGCTTTTCATTGACAAAGACTGGACTGATTATCTTCCTATTATTCTTCCCACCGAAGAACGGGTGGCGAAAATGCTGGAAGGTACGACTCACAAACCGGACGAAGTCATCAGGGTTTTGGATTGGCCGGGAGGCAACCGGGAGGTTACAGTGGAAAGAGTGGCAACATGTGCCGTTATGTCCGGCGCCAGACCGGAACATCTTCCTGTGATCCTGGCCCTGGCCAACCATATACCCTTTGGAAACTCAACCTCCTCCATGGCCAACATGATCCTTGTTAACGGGCCCATTCGTAATGAAATAAACATGAATTATGGCCACAACGTTATGGGGCCGCATAATCTGGCCAACTCGGTTATCGGCCGCAGCTACACGATTATGTCCAAAACCATCGGTGGCCTTCACAGTAAAAAAACCACATGGAGCACACTTGGAAGCACCATGCAGTATAACAATGTCTGCATTGCTGAAAACGAGGAGGCACTACCTGAGGGCTGGAAGTCTTTTCACGTGCAGGCGGGCTTCAAACCAAATGACAGTGTCATAACAGTGGCAACCGGCTGGTCATATATTTCCAGCATGACGGAAGCCCAGAGGGAGTACCCTGTTTATATGTGGATGGGCGATTTAATGAAGGCCCTTACCATGCCAAGGGCAACGGTTATTATGGACCCGTCTGTTGCCATCCTTCTAAAGGACACATATGGGTATAAAAACAAAGATCAGCTATGCCAATGGTTTGCAGATAATGTTGAAAAAACGATGTGGCCTTCCGGAAAGAAGGGCAAACCCTTCCAGGCATCCTCAATTAATATAATTGTTACCGGAGGCGGTGGCCAGACAACATGGTTTGTAACCGATTTCATGCTGAACCGGAACATGATTACTATGGGAGGAAGCACACTCATTGATGACTGGAGGTAGGATAAGAAAGGGTTCTAGAGGTCAAGGGTTCGAGGGTTCAATGGGAAAACATGCTGCCTGTGGAACCCTTTAATAAAACCAATCATATGATATGTTCGTTCCCACGCTTTGCGTGGGAACGAACATCCTGACGCTCCGCGTCTTATTAAAAAATCAAATAAGCATCAGTTAATCCGATCCTTCATTAATTCTTGCTTAATTGCAGCTCCAAGACTATGCAATGTTATTGGTTTTTTTATCATTGCTCCTGCCCCCAGTTTTTGGGTTGCCTTCACCTCATCCGTTTCAGCATATCCGCTCATAAGAACTGCCTTCTGGCCGGGATGGATTTTTATTATTCTTTCGTAAGTTTCCCTGCCATTAATTCCAGGGTCCATAATCATATCAAGTAATATCAAATCAGCAGTATTATGCTCTAGGTATTTAACCGCCTCCTCACCACTATCAACTGTATAAACCGTGTATCCAAGTTTTTCTAAAATCTTTCTGCAAATATCTCTCTGGCTCTCAACATCATCGACAATAAGAATTTTTACACCATTACCGGCTATACCCTCAATCGGTAATATTGAATCTTCATCAAATGCTGCCTCCCTTGTAATCGGGAAATAGAGTTCAAAAACAGTGCCTTTGTTATCACTCTTTACATTAATATACCCGTTATGGTCACGTATAACATTCCATACAACCGCCAGGCCTAGTCCGGTACCGCTCCTTCCCATTACTTTTTTCGTAAAGAAAGGTTCAAAAATCCGTTTCATGTCATTGGATGAGATCCCTGTGCCAGTGTCAGCTATGCTTATGACAATATACTCACCTGCCTGTATTTCATCATACCCTTTTAACGGGGTATCAAGAAAATAGTTATTTGTGGATATTGTCACTTCTCCACAATCATTAATGGCCTCAGATGCGTTTGATACCAGGTTCATAAGGGCTTTTCTTAAATGTATGTAAGACCCTTTTATATTTAACAGGGAGGTGTCAAGGTTGGTTTTTACTATAACACCCGGATGATACTGCTGTAATTTATTAAACTCAGGGGACCCTAAATATTCAACAATTATTTTATTGATGTTGAGAATATTTTTTTCAGTAGCCACTCCTCTTCCAATCGTCAAAAGATCCTGAACTATTGCTGCTGCCCTCTCTCCAGCCTCTTTGATTGTTGTTAAAGGTCTCTTGAGCTTATCCTCTAATGAAGGGTCTGATAAAAGTAAATCAGGATAACTCACAACCCCTGCCAGCACATTATTTAAATCATGGGCTACTCCACCAGCCAGAAGGCCCAGTGACTCCATTGTCTGTGAGCGATGCAGTTTTTCTTCAAGTTTTTTCCTTTCTACCTCTGATCGCTTTCTGTCATCAATATCAATCCATGTCCCCAGAAAATGGCTCAACTCTCCATTATGCTTTATAGGTGTAATCTCAATATCGACCCATGAATATTCTCCATTTTTCTTTTTATATCGCCTCTCACCGAGATGGACACCTTCTATCACCCTTTTTGCCATATTACCGTTTGTTATGTCCTCCACTATCCAGGGGTAGGGAAATTTTGCCCCCAGTATTTCTTCTGATGTATAACCTGTGATTTTTTCAAACATTGGGTTTACATATCTTATTGAACTATCAAGATTGATAACAAGGATTACTATAGGGGCGTTTTCAAGAAGGCTGCTCGTGAATAAATTGGCTCTTTCCAGCGCCTTTTCTATTCTCTTCCTATCTGTGATATTTCTTGTGATCTCTGTAAAGCCTGTTATTTTTACCCCTTCCTTTACAGGACAAAATATTGTTTCAAAATATCCGTCTCCTATATCATCATAGAATTCCGAAACGAATTTCTCTCCTTTCAGTGCCCTTTTCTGGAGTGTTTCCCAATATTCCCTTGCCCTGGCCTCCTCAGATATTTTAAACGGCTCAACACCAGGTTTCATTTCGAAACCTAACAGCCTTTCAACTGTTTCTTTATAACTCCGATTAAAGGCGCGAGGTACTCCGTCTCTGTCGCAGACCAGGATATAATCTTCAGTATTTTGCATTAATACATCAAAGTACTTTTTAATCTCCTTCAGTTCATTATTTTCATTGATTAATCTCGATTCGACCTGACGTAATTCTGTAATTGTCTTCTCCAGGTCGAGAATCCTTTTTGCCGTATCTTTTTTAGAAGCTTTGTCAGACATTTTGATGCCTCGTTTTCAAGTATAACTTTTATGAATTATACAGGATACAGTATGTGAACTTAACAACCATAAAACTAACAGAGCTGACATGAGGTAAAAGCACCCAGTATGCATTTTTAGGCAGGTATAATTATTTAGCCAAAAAGATAAATCTAAAGAAAAACTTTCTGTCGGAGAAATTGATAGAAATAGGGACCTTCTACCCGGCCAATAGAACATTTGAAGCACAAGAAGATAAAATAAAACAGATATCCAGCGCATGAGTTAAATCCAAAACCTTATTTCCCCTCCCGAGATTATTAGGTTGAGACTGAGCCCAAAAGAATGCACGTAATAATTTTAGTATTTATCGTTTATATCGGTAAAAAGTGTTTAAACTTGAATATTATTTTTATTTTGATGCAACAGCATTGGCTTTTCTCAATCTCCCGCTTTCTGTTTATTACCACTCTCTCAAGGGAGCAATTTTTTAAGTGTTTCAGCAAGTATGTTTGGTGAGACAGGTTTGGTCAGGTAATCATCTACGCCCGCTTCAAAACATTTTTCTTTGTCATCCGGCATCGAATAGGCGGTGAGGACAATGATGGGGAGGTGGAGTGGTGACTAATGTTTTCTGATTATCCTTGTGGCTTCAAGCCCATCCATCTCAGGCATCTGCATATCCATAAGCACAAGCTCAAATTCATGAGTCTCAATAGCCTTAACTGCTAGCTATATACTTTTCAGAATTATTAAGAGCTCGCCTGATATCTTCCCCAATTCAGATGATGGAGTAATTTGTTTTAATGTAATATCTTTTTTGCCATTGAGGGTAAGAGTTAATACTTCCGAAGCTTTTTTATGAAATTCTCCATGTTTGATTTTGATCCGGTCATATTTTTCCTGATTGCATATGCTTTAAAGGTCAGTATAAATCCATTTTCCAAATTCACATTGATTATCCTTTGCTACCATAGCAGGGATAAATTCACTTTTCCCTGAATCTATCGCTGATCGAAATTTATCAAACCAGGCGAAATGCGCCTTAATTGCTGCTGATACCTTTTCGATTTTCATATTTGCATCAATTATTGCTTCCTCCTTTAATCTCATAGCCTCTTCCTATGCCCGTCTCATCCAAATTAGAGTGGTCTCCGCTTTGCTTATATAATTTTATCTGTTACACTTGCTTTTATCCATGATAGAGTTCTGAATTTTAATTGCACAACCTGGTTTCCAATAATATAGAGCAGGTATGATTTGGTAAAGAGTAAAATGGTGTTGTTAAAATTTCCTCTCTGAAAATAAAAATATGTGGATAAATATAAAAACTTCATTTATACCAAATAGCGCCTGGTTGCTGTTTCAGGTTTTTTTATATTATACGGACATATGACACAGAATCTCTAAATAGCTGCTTATGCCATGATGCCAGAAAAAGTTATTATCCAGTCAGCCGGCTCTTTATCCATTAGTATTATCGCCATCCTGATGTTATCTCTCCAAATCCTTTTATTTGTCAGGAAAAGAAAGAAAATATGGTTCTTATGGGGTGCAGTAATATCTCTTTCAGCAGTAATTTATACATTAGGCATTTTTATTGAATATAACACCACTGAAGGTCCTCTGAATCGGTTTTCAGGTATTCTTGAATTCGCCGCATTGATATTAATGGTTCACGGTATGTACGGCTTTACCTTTTCATACCTTGGTATTAGTTCCAATAAATACCACCTTTTGGCGGGTATATTCCATTCCCTTGTAATGATAATCCTGTGGACAACCGATCTGATTGTTACAAATACATTCTCAACATGGCATTTCATATTTCTTGCCGAGCCATATGTTGAGCCTTCAATAGGTGTCCTTGGGCCATTATTTGAGGCATATATCGCCTCTTCCGCCCTATTCGGGATGTTCATCTGGATCAGACAGAGGGACGCGGACATAAAATACCGCGTTATGTTTCTGTCAGGAATGGGCCTATGGGTTGCCATGGGTATTCATGACGGCTTTGCATCCCTTGGAGTCCCATCTCTCCAATATATGATGGAGTATGGCTTTCTTGGCTTTGCCTTCGCTGTTTTATGGGTTGTTGTAAACAGCTACATGGAATCTGAAGCTGATGAAAAATACCGCCTGATAACAGAATATGCTAATGAATGTATAATCATAGTACAGGATGAAAAAATCGTATTCGGTAACCCAGCATTCTGTAAATTGATTGATGTACCTTCCATAAATGATTCTACTGTATTCACCTTTTATGAGATGATGCATCCGAAAGACCGTGAATTTTATACCAGGGTCTATTTTTCTCTGCTGAAGGGTGAAGTGCCCCCTGACAGGCATATCATGTCTATTAAAACAAAGAACGGTGAAGAACGGTACCTTGAAATAGTGATAACTACAATAATATATCGTGGAAAGATAGCTGCTCTTGGGGTTATGCGCGACATTACCGAACAAAAAAAAGAGACAGAAGCACTTCGATCAACAGAGGAAAAACTGGCAAGACTTAAAAAAATGGAATCTCTGGGTCTCCTTGCAGGAGGGGTCGCACATGATCTTAATAATGTCCTTTCAGGCATAATCAATTACCCCGAATTAATACTCATGGATCTGCCGGCTGACAGCAAATTAAAAAAGCCCCTTGAGGGTATAAAGTCATCAGGTGAAAGGGCAGTGGCTATTGTCCAGGACCTTCTGACCATCGCCAGAGGGGTAGCTGTCCAGAAGGAGCCGTTGAATATAAACAGTATAATTATTGAATACCTTGATTCTCCTGAGCATGAAAAACTCATGCAGTTTCATCCCTATGTAACAGTTAAATCCGGGCTTGAACAGGAGCTGAACAATATCGATGGCTCTTCTATCCATATAAGAAAGGTTATTATGAACCTTGTCTCAAATGCTTCAGAAGCTATTGAAGGCAGCGGAGAGGTGCTTATTTCAACAATGAATTGCGAGCATATAAAAACCATAAAAGGTTATGATAATGTAAAGGCCGGAAAATATGTGCTTCTGTCAGTTTCCGATAACGGCCCCGGAATCGCGCCAGAGGATATGGAAAGGATATTTGAGCCCTTCTACACTAAAAAGGTGATGGGGAGAAGCGGCACCGGGCTCGGGCTTTCAGTGGTCTGGAATATAATCCAGGACCATAAGGGATATATTGATGTATCAAGCAGCAGGGAAGGCACGACATTCAATATCTATTTCCCATCGGTCCATATTGATAATTCATATAAAAAATTGAGTGTGCCTGTCAGTGAATATCAGGGCAATAATGAAAAAATACTTGTTGTTGATGATGTTGAGGCACAGAGGGATATCACATGCAGCATGCTCATCAGACTTGGGTATGATACTGCCGCAGCATCGAGCGGTGAAGAGGCAATTGAATACATCAAAAATCAGAGAGTTGATCTTATCCTTCTCGACATGATAATGGACCCCGGTATAAATGGTAAAGAGACCTATGAGCGGATGCTAAAAATCAGGCCGGATCAGAAGGCGATAATAGTAAGCGGATTTGCCCATACCGATGATGTAAAAACCACACTTAAAATGGGTGCAAGTAAATATCTAAAAAAGCCCTTTTCAATGGAGGAAATGGGTATTGCTATAAAGGAGGTACTAAATAGCCAGAAAGGATTTAATTAAGCACAGAAAGTAACCATATCATTTAGAACTAAATCTTAACTATTCACATATACAGTTATCTTATAATCCCCGATTTTCATATTAGAACTTCTATGCTTTTCAGAATTATCAGGAACTTATCTGATAATTTCCCCAATTCAGATGATGGAGTAATTTGTTTTGATGCAATATCTTTTTTGCCATTAAGGGTCACATGATAAGTCTTTCTGCTGTTTTATTCCTACATAAAATAAGTCACATGAAAAACATTCGACGATATGAGATATCAAAATTAATTAACAATGAACAGCTTCCAATGCCATGTCGGTATGAAAATAAAAGTTTTTAATTTTGAAAGAGCGTCCTGCTCCATAAAATAACAAGAGTCAACAGCAGACCTGACCCCTTTTCATCAAAAAAAGTTTTCGATGCATTTCCCCAGACCCCGTTCCCAAGTATCGGCTCGCCGGTCTGCATTTCTATCTGGTAGGAAAGTTCTTCATTGATTAGCTGCGGTGACATGCAAACCAGCAATATCGCGACAATCTCAACCGTCCTAATATAAAGTCTAGCAAAGAGACTGAGAGTCGATTCATTGAATGATGGTGGAGCTAGAAGATTTCCGGAATTCTTGTGAATATCGAAATTGGTTTTCGAAAATCCATTTGTATGCAGTAGCTCGTCGAGATCACCATAGAGACTATCAAGTTCTGCCTCAAAATCGGAGACCTGCATGAGTCCGCTGACAACTGGATTTGTCTTTGACTTTCTTTTCAGTTCTTTTCGATATGGAACTGACCCTTTTGACATTATCCAATCCGCGTCGACTTTCGCCTCATCAAGGAACTTCTTGAGGAGCGTGTTGGGGTCCAATCCATCTTCCTTGTCAGTAATTCGAACAGAAACAAAGTGCGTTAGCTCTAGCGCAGAGCGCAGGTTTCCAGTGGCTTCCTTATAGAAAGACATTGTCGCAAGAAATATCGACCGATAGAGAATACTCTGAATCTCTAGCGACAAGAAGGATAGCGCGTGGAGCCCAATACTTTCTGGAATGTTCCACTGAACGAACTCTTGAGCGACTCGGAATTTCTCGAATAAGTCGGTGTTGCTATGCAAAGTATCCCAACTCTTTGGAACAAGGTTTTTGACCGCAATCGGCAACAGGTTTCGGCCGGTCCATTCAACGTCTTTGTTATCAACAAAACCGTCAAATGTATAATCGTAGTATGTTGATTTCATATGTTTCCCTCAATCACTCTAACCCAGCTCACCAGCCCCGCCATGATTTTTCATATCAAGCAAGGAACCCTCCGGGGTCTTGTGTAGCGACATGTTGGCCAAGTTACGATCTAAATGTGAGCATGACTGTAAGCCATAATATTGCTAGTGTAAGAATCACTATAACTATTGTAAGCCATGTCAGTATATTACTGCTTCGTTCATGGGCAAGAGCAACTCGCCCCTGCATTGATACCATTCGTTTAATGGCATGATTAAGGTTCTCTTCTATGGTTCGTGGTGAACTGATTTCTTCATGGACATCACAGATTAATTGTTGAATAGGTTTGCGAAGATCATTATTTGTATCTTTCTCCATTTGCTTTCTTCTTTCAGGGTCACTTTGAGAAAGAGAAACTTCGCCGGGCAATTCAAGATCATTTCTTTTCCATTTTGTATATTTTTCACTCATAGAATTTCCTCCTTTTTTGAATGGCCAACGTTACGGCTAACTTGCCGGGAGCGTCGTTTTGCCCAGTCAAGTTTAGCCGTTTGTTAGCCCAGTTATTTTGTCTTATCTGATGGTGGTCGTGTCGGTGGTGTTGGTTTAGATGGAACCCGATCACCAGTTGGTACGCTATCTCTAACATATCTTATTGGTGGTGGTGGCGGCGGAGGCGGTGGTGTTTTTGAATTATCTTTTGCCATATTATCTCCTATTTATTTTTTGATGGTTTCGGTGGTGGTTTCGGAAATTGAACATCCTCCTTGAGAATTCTCTTCGGAGGGGGTGGAGGGGGGGGTGGTGGTGTTTTCTCGCGCATGATTTTTCTCCTTTAAATCATCAATTATTTCGGTGTAAGACCTGATTTCCCCATTAATCTGTATTGGATAGGCATCTTTATTAATTTCAAGAGGGTTTGTTATTTTTATTTTGTATTCTTTGTCGACAGTATTTTTATCAATTCCTGACAGGGTAAATATTAGGAATGCTGCCACTAACGGCAAAGCGCTTAATATTAAATAAGTATTGCATTTATGTAGGAACTCAGATCTTTTATCATTGACCTTTGTGTTTAATGATGAGCACTCATTGTAATACTTGTAAATATACTCATCAAAATATTTCTCAGCTATTGACTCCCCGTCCTCGTATTCTTTATACGTCTCGATTAATTTTTGACGATAATTTTCTGTTTCTATTGCTGAAGGGATAAACTCATAAGTATGTCCATAAAATGAACGTATAAAGTACGACATACTAGTAACGAATAGTATAATGCTAATAAGAAATGTTAAACCGAAGACCACATTCCATAAACAATGATTGTTGAGAGAAATCCCTTTAATAATATGGGCATAAACGCTTATGATGGATAACAAAATCGCAAGTGGAATCTGTAAACGACTTGATATTTTTTCTCTTGCTTCAACTTCATGAAAATACAATTTTTCGTACAGTTCAAAAATATCTTTTTTATCCATAGTATCTACCCTTTATTGGGGGCTAACAAGGTATTAGCTAGACGGAATCGTCCAGCTAATAAGGTTAAATCGGTTATTAGTTATAAAAACAAAAACCCTCCCAAAAAATCGGAAGTCCAGAGGGCTTTTGACTTCTTTGGCTATTTTGCCTGATACATAATGTGTATAAAGCATCATCGTACTTACATCGCCAATGCGTATAAATCAAAAAAACTTGTAAGGAAGTAATACATTATACCCGAAAAGATATAATGGGTCAGGTTTAAGACTAATTATCTGAAAAAGCAAGAGGAAAAATCCATTATTAGTGAACAATTATAAGAGCTGAAAGCTGAAAGCTCAAGGCTCAAAGGTGAAAGGTGAGAGGGGAAAGCTAAAGGCTCCAAGCTTAAAACAGGCTGTAGCTGTTTAGCCTGTTGGCTGCCAGGTATTTTATAAAGCTGCTTCAGCCTTCAGGCTGCTAACCTTCTAAAATTTCTCTGATCTTTTTGGAAAGCTCCTCCATCCCGAAAGGTTTCTGAATAAAACCATTGCACCCTCTTTTCAATATTGAACTTGCCTGTCCGTTTAGGCTGTATCCGCTTGAGAGAAGCACCTTTACACTGGAGTCTATCTTTTTCAGTTCATCATAGACTGCTCCTCCACCCATATTGGGCATAATCATATCCAGGATAATCAGATCAATTTTTTCTCTATTATTTTCATAGGTTTCCAAAGCTTCATTTCCTGTCTTTGCACAAAAGAGACTATACCCGAGTTTTTCCAGCATCTGTCTGCCGATATTTATAATCATCTCTTCATCATCTATCAGCAGTATGGTTTCATTGCCTTTTAAAATATGAAAGGATGGTTCTTTTTCTTTTGTTAAAACCGCACTTGAAGCAGGTAAATATATGGTAAATGTTGACCCTTCTCCTTTCTCACTGTAGACATTGATTATACCTGAATGGTTCTTGATAATTCCATAGACAGTGGCAAGGCCCAATCCAGTGCCTCTTCCCATCTTTTTTGTCGTAAAAAACGGATCAAAAATCCTTTTTTTGGTAGCCTCGTCCATACCAATACCTGTGTCTGTAACAGAAATCTTTACATAATTCCCATTCGTCACATAAAAAGGTTTCACATAGTTATCATCAAGAACGATATTTTTTGTTTCAAGATAAAGATTACCGCCGTCAGGCATGGACTGCCAGGCATTGACATACAGGTTTAATAATACCTGGTTCATTTGTCCCTGATCAACTTCAACTGTCCAGATATCTTTCTGCCATTCTGTATGAATTGAAATCTCTCTCTTTGTCTGTCCAAACATATCCGAGCTTTTTTTAACCAGTTCGTTCATGTCAGTCGGCTTTAACTCATACTTGCCGCCTCTGGCAAAGCCCAGCATCTGTTTTGTCAAGTCCGATGCATTCTGGACATATTGCTCTATATTTTTTAATTTAGTGTAATACTGATGAGTGGGTTCCATTTCAAGGAGCATAAGGGATGTATTGCCAAGTACACCCATCAAAATATTATTATAATCGTGCGCCAGACCACCGGCAAGAGTGCCAATAGCCTCCATTTTTTGCACCTGCGCAAGTTTTTCCCTGAGACGCACTGTTTCAGTTATATCCTGATTTACACCATAGGCC
>CAZCMD010000070.1:19527-23688 GCA_964499695.1 uncultured Desulfatiglans sp. | reverse complement strand
TTAGGAGTATACATTATTTATTGTTTTTCTGCCGCGAAGCGGCTCCGTTCAACAAAGGTTTCAACGCCGACAAGGCTGACGCCTTGCCGGTTAAACCCGGCGTTATGCTGATAAAAAAGGATTTAATATGGAAGTTAATGTGAATGTAAATCGATTAGATCTTTTCAAAATGCAATTCATTCTTTTATTTCGCATAGGTGCCAACTATGTAGCTTTTGGAATTGTATTCGGACTTATGGCGATTGCTACTTCTAGCGTACTATTAAAAGGTGAAATAATAGTATGGTTTTTTAGTTTCATAATTCTTGGAACAATAGTATCAGCTATTATGTTACTAATAGGGATTCTTATACAAACAATGACAGCTTCAGCTGAAAAAGGCTTTATTGGTAATACATTGTTTAAAATTGAAGAATCCGGATTCTATGAACATACAGAAGGTACGGAAACAAAAACAAATTGGGTTTCCATTGCAAAATTATATAAAAGTAAAAACTATATATATGTAAGAATTAGCGCATTTCGCATTCATATAGTTCCTAAAAGAGCATTCTCAAATGAGAATGAATTCAACGAATTTTATAATTTAATAAAATCAAAAATGGAAAAAGCATAACATCAGTTTCAACAAGGACTGGCTGAGCCAGCCTGTTAAACTGCGCGTTTTGATCATGGAAGCAAATAGATGAATGGATTACGAATTAGATATCAACAAATAGGTGACGCGAAACGTTTCTACGAGATACTTAGGCATCCAGACTTCGTCCTGTTTCCTGTGAACCCCAGCAGCATCGAAGAAGAGAAGCGCTTCTTACGAACCACTAAGCGAATGCGTGATAACAACGTGGCCTACAACTATACTATTTTGTTGAAAGTCAAGATTGTTGGTGCAATAGGAGTTAAAATCGACCAACATAGAACCTACATTGGTGAGATTGGTTATTTTGTTGACAGGCGGTATTGGGGAAGAGAAATAGCACCTAAAGCAGTACAACTTGTCGAAGATATCTGCTTCAATGAGCTTGGGTTGGAACGAATAGAACTCATCACTCTTAAGCAAAATGATGCAAGTATTCGTGTAGCTGAGAAATGCGGATATAAAAAGGAAGGCATCCAAAGACATAAACTTATGCTTGACCGGAAATGGCAGGATGCCTACCTATTTGCCAAAGTGAAAAATAATCATAACGACCTGTTTCAGGTGACAGCGTAAAAATTACGATGCCCTGAGCAGCACGTTAAAAAGAGGAATAGATATGGAATATACAAATAGTAAGATATATCCATTTTGGCTGTTGTTTCTTTTCTGCCTGCTGATCTACCTGACATCTTCAGTAATTTCAGTTGTGCCAGATTCGTCTGCGGAAAAAGCAAACAATATCATTGGCCCCAGTTTCCTTGTCTTGAGTGTCATTTCATGCATAGTTGCAGTTTGTAAAACAATCGCGGCTAGAAGAATGAAGGAAACTGATTTATAACCTTTAAATCAACGTAACCGCGGTGGGCCTCTTTCAATTTTTTCCGGAACATCTTGGCGCGGCACGTTATTTAAGCCGTTGGTTTTCATAGTGAATAAAAAATAAATCGTGGCACAAAAAGCGCCGAGTTACCGATAGAATGTAACTCAAAGGCGAGAGAAATGTTGTAAAAAGAAATGAAAAGTGGCATAAAAGGCTGAAACACAATATCATAAAATAAAAATCCCAATTTCTGGGAAGTCTTAAATAATAAAAAGCAGTTCAACATTAACCTTTAATCGGAAATATCAAGGCAGTAACAAACCTGGTCGGCTTTACAAAAACCAACAATGCAGTCAAGGCGACTGGCTACCATCATGCTGAATCGAATACAAAGCCTTCGTAGCCTTTATCCTTGCATGTCATTGGTTGCCATAAATCCGCCAGATCCTTACCGCCATTGTTGGGCGGACAAATTTTGTTAGTAAGGAAATCAAATGGAATCGAAATATGGTAAGTATATTGTCCAGGAATTAAAGACGAAGAAATTTAGTCCTGAGTTCGTTGCAAAATATGCAACATTTGCTAGCCGCATTCTTTGGATGGATAACAAAGTTGTTGAGGGAGCCTTTCAGATGAATTGCTCGTGGTATCTTGGCCCCAATCCACCCGATACGCCTGAAAGATTTTCTCACACCCATGATACAGACGAAATTATCGGCTTCTTCGGCAGCAACCACAAAGACCCCTACGATCTGGGCGGAGAAATCGAATTTTGGATCGAGGACGAGATGCACATTCTCACCAGAACATCTATGATTTTTATCCCTGGAGGAATGGCACATTGTCCGCTGGTGATCCGCCGTGTAGATAGACCTATTTTTCACTTTTCTACAGTGACGTCCGGGCAATATAAATATAATATCAGGAACGATAAAATTTAAAGGGGCGATTACCACCTCCAGAGGCGAGAGTAATTGACCCTAAGGTTTCAAAGAAAAAGTGAATGGAATAAATTATTATATACTATTGCCATTGTATAATGGTGTTGGTTGTATAATCAATAGTATAGGCTTTAATTCATAAAGTCCGCCAAACAACCGCATGCAGCAGACTGTCTGTTGCTCGGTTTTTTAACCACACTTTGCCAGCGAAAATGCCTTTAGTTGGAATGTGTCTTGCTGGCCCGGCGTCGGCAGATGCGGATGCGTTGTGCAAAGGAAATTAATTATGAAGAAAGCAATATGCGTTGTTTTGTATGCTGTCCTGATTACGGGTTGCGCCTCGCTGAAACATTCTAATGGTGTGATCTCAGATCAACTGATCAAATCAAGCAATAGCTGGGATGGTCAACCGTTGCCAGCATACAAGGCAGGCACACCAGAGATAACAATTCTGAGAATCACGATTCCGCCGAATCATGTTCTTCCGATGCATACACATCCATGCATTAATGCCGGAATTCTTCTCAAGGGCAAACTCACCGTCGTTACAGACAATGGTCAGGTATTGCACCTGAAGCCGTATGATCCAATAATTGAGGTAGTGGATACCTGGCACTATGGGAATAATGAGGGTGATGAACCAGCAGAGATCATCGTGTTCTACGCAGGAGAAAACGGTGAGCCGATTACCATCAAGAAACAAGAAAACGATGATTCACACAACAAGGAGCTGAAGGCGACACGATGAGCTGTGCGCCATTTGTTTACAAGGCATATCACTTTTATAGGGTGTAAACAGTTAAGGAGTAAAAGTAATGAAAATTAAAATGTTCTCTACGATGCTTTATGGCAAAGTGAAATTTTTATCGATGCGACTAAGTGAACCACTCCACACTGAAATAGAAAATGAGATACAAGAGTGGCTTATCCAAAATCCAAATATTAAAATACATGATATAAAGCAATCTATGTCTGGTGGTAGTATCGCTGCCCCGAAAGTAATTATCTCAATATTTTATGAATAATGCAGCGTACCAGTATTAACAAATAACACCGGCTTCCACCGGAAAGCCTGATGAGACGTCGGCTTCCCGTGAAGCCATCGTTCGGCCGACTCGAGATGGAAGGTGGGTACGGCCGGATGAAGCCGCGTGAGGAGTGAGGAATGGATCTGATTCTTAGGCGAGCAGTTCGCGGGGTTTACTGGTTCGGCCTCCTGGCGGGGCCATTCCTTGGCACCGCTGTTCTGGTCGGAGGCGCGTTTGTGGCCGTGCACGCGCTTGGTGTTGAGCTTGGCGCCCTGCCGCTCATCTTCGTTGCTATGGGACTACTCATCTGGATGGGCCTAATCTGGGCCTACCGTCGTCTCGTGCCGCTGCCATGCATGAAGTGCGGTCGCGGCGCCAAAGCAACGTCGCTCAACCCCGTCACAATTCGGTGTGGATCTTGCGGCCACATAGAGGTCCTCGAGATGAGGATACTCGGGGCACCATGAAGGCTGTGGGTGCGAGAGATAATGGGGCTCCGGGACTACGTCCTCACTATCACAAACGTTACTATGCTGCATTCGTCTTTGACCCGGACGGTTACAACATTGAGGCAGTATTTCACGGAGAGAAACCGAATGAAAGCGACTTGCCCTGACATAAATTTAATAAACCCGACCGGGCGATAAAACGTCTGCTCGTCCGTTTATCAAAACCAAGGTTGGAGTGAAGAGGAACATGTTCAAACCAGAAGATATACCGATTTTTATAGAA
>CAZCMD010000070.1:0-19427 GCA_964499695.1 uncultured Desulfatiglans sp. | reverse complement strand
ACGGTTCAGTCTCCGCCCTGACAAACATACCGTGGACGATACGAAGAGGCTTACTGTGCCTTTTTAAGCGGCGTTGTATAAAGCCACAATGTATGCTTTGTATTATCCTCGTTTGAAATTATCTCTAATTTTTTATCAGGTATATATCCGGCCAGGTCATAGTTATGAAACACAAGCCTTGAACCGGGCTTTAATGTCTCAAACTGTGGTACAAGCCTTAAATTCATTTCAGGAAGAAGGTATATGGGAAGCACATCCGCTTTACTTATATCCACTGTAAATATATCCGCCTGAACAATCTTAACCAGATCAGAAACATTGTTTCTTTCCGCATTATTTCTGGATTCACGAACCATTACTGGATCAATCTCATAACCTATCCCTTTGGTTCCATACTTCTGTGCTGCCAGAACAAGCATCCTTGCATCGCCGCAGCCAAGGTCAACAACAAGGTCATCCTTTTTCACACCTGCGAGATGAAGCATCTGTGATACAACATCATAGGGGGAACCAACATAAACCACATCAGGTGTCTGTATAAAAATCGGGTCGGCCTCATCTGCTGCAAACAACACTGCCGGACTCAAAAACATGAATGCTGTAATAATCAACAATGTAAAGTATTTTATTTTTCTATTCATATTGTCTTTCACCTCAGAACAGTTATAAATCGGTTTTAACGGAATATAGCAAGGGAAGGAAATCTCATAATAACATCCCGAACTGCCATATCATTCAGGCCAGAGCCTTCCGCATACACGATACGAAGGTTTGGCATGGACATAAAATAGGATAGATCCATATCCGGTATTATGCATTTTTCTATATTGAGTTCATTAAGTCTTGCCATCCCTGATAATACCTTTATACCCTGCCCTGAAATCTGTGTCTTTGCAATAGAAAGCACCTCCAGATTTTTAAAACGTGAGATCTCCGCCATATCTATATCTGAAATCCTGTTTCCACTTAAATTAAGCACCTTCAGGGTTTCAATTGCATTGATTTTTTTTAACACCCCGCCATCAATATTTGTATTCTGAAGCGCCAGTGCTTCAAGGTTATTAAGGTCGGATAGCCATGTGAAATCAGCACCCTCAAGGTTCATGTCATGTATGTAAAGGCGTTTTATGGAAGTACACTTTTCAAGGTATTTTAAACCATTACCAGATATTTCACCCTTTCCTATTTCAAGCCATTCAAGTGCTGGGAGATTGGGAAGATATTTCATGGCCTTATCACTGATCTCACCCTCTTTTGCCTCTATCCAGCGAACATTCCCGCTTATGTCCTTCTGAAGGGGAACACCTGATTCTGTCAGACCTGCAACTGCCTTTTCAATGGTCTTTGGGTTTACTGAGCCATTTTTGTTATATGTCGCCACGCAGGATAAGAGCATCCCGAGGCTGATTATACAGATTACCCATTTTAAACCTGAATTCATGAAGACCTCCCGTTTATCATAATAACTTTTCATACTAAAAACCGGCAGACAGTAATAAAATATTCCGGATAAAAGCATTAGTAAAAAGGCCGTAACCCTCATTGGAGATTACGGCCTGTTAATCCATTTGTACATCAATAACTAAAAACTACCGCACCTTTGTAAATAAGGTAGCAATAATGCCTATAACGCAGAAAGGAATCATCCAATACCCTGCAGCTTCCCATCCCGATGCTACCTGGATTTTTGGAAAAATCACCCCGCTTAAAACCATCCCTATGTTCTGACAAAAGATTGCTACAGCCATACCGGTTCCAATATATTGAGGCTTCTTAGCTACCTCAGGGACAGCTGCGAGTTGAACAGCAGCCAGAGGGCCATTGACAATACCTAATACTATCACAAACAACGTAATTGATGATCCTGTTACACTAAAGGGGAAAAGGAAAGTTAGTGCCATCAGGATATAGGGAATAAGGATCATCATCTTGCGTTTGCCCAGACGATCTGACATGTAGCCGCCTAAAGGTCCCGTGATGATTGGAATTCCAAGGATCAGGGCAGTGACAAAAGATGCATGCATGAGAACGCCATTATCATAGGTGAGGGAATAACCACGCACTATTTCTAAAAATTGAGGATAAAAAGTGACTAAGGCCATGGCAACCAGGTTATAGAGCCCAAACCCGATACCAATCATCCAGAAGCTGTTATTAGCCATACCTTTACCTATTTCTTTAATATCTTCCATCAGACTGGGCGCATTCTCTTGAGCTGCAGGGGCTGGCGCTGGTTCAGCATCCATTTCTCCCTGTTTAGGCATACGGAACAGGATAGCAAAAACAATAAAAGAAAGAATGGAAAATCCTGCCGTTATCCACCATACAGACGACCATCCGTATGATACAGCTATTGATGGGGCGATCAGGAGCATAACCATGTTACCCCCTCCTACGCTGCTTGCCCATAATCCGTTTGGAAGCGCGCGATTAGTCAGAGGAAACCATACACTGATTGCAAAAGGCGCTGTTACCATTATGAGTCCCATTCCTACACCTTCGATAAACCGGCCGACATATAGTATTGCGAATGTCTTGGCTAATACACCTATTATTGGCCCGATCGCCGATGCAGCAACAGCAATCAACGCGGTTATCTTAATACCAAATCTCTTAATGATAAAGCCTGCAGGGAAGGCAAGGATAAATCCCATAATCGAAAAGACAGACATCAATTTACCCGCTTTGACAATGTCCACACCGAATGCTGTTTGTATTGTGGTCATCAAAGGCGGTAACTTAAACAGGTTAAGTGTTGTTGACAGAGTGGCCATGTAAAGAGCGATTAATACGACCCAGGCATAAGAGGCTGTTTTAGCTGTTTGCTGATTCATTGGACCTCCTTTTTTTATGTTATCCCGGCGGAATAACAGGCGAAAAATGGTTGATAAGAAGTCCCTGTAAGGGGCAGGACAAAAAATTATTTAATTTTATGAATTATTTTTGGCGTATAATATTGTTGCCATATCCCTTTGTCAAGAAAACTAAATATACATGGTTGACTCTATGTGTATTAATATTTATTATTAGGTCAGGAGATTAAAGAGTTCTAACTTAAAGTTTTCAATGAAAAGGAGAAGCGGACAGGATCAGGCAGTTAAACATAATTTTGAAAGGAGAGTAATCATGACGACACTAGTTACGAATGGTAAAAACTTTCCAGTCATAAACGGTTTAGCAGCAGTAATAATAACATTTATGCTTCTCATGCTTTGCACTCAGCTTGCAAAATTCACCCCTCCACCACCCACTGATAAATATGAACCAACAATAATTAAGTATGTTCCACCACCAGATCTGCCTGAACCGATTGACGAAGAAGCAGTCACTCCAAAACCCATTAACCCGACAAATATCACTCCTCAAGTCAGGGATTTTACTGACCTGATAATGCCTGACCTTAAAAATGGGATAAATACTAAAGGCAACTTCCCTATAACTGTTGTGAAACCAAAGGAATTGCTTACGGCACCTCCAAAACCTAAAGAAATATTCAATTTGAATCAGGTTGACCGCAAACCCCGTGTTTTGAGAGCTGTTACCCCTGCATACCCGTTTGAAGCACAGAAAAAGGGTATTGAAGGCAAGGTTATTCTGCGTTTTGTTGTAGACGAAAACGGCCAGGTACAGAACCCCGAGGTTATTAAGGCTGAACCTGCAGGGGTATTTGAAGAAGCGGCCATTGCGGCTATATTAAAATACAGGTTTGACCCTGCTGTGATAGACAATAAAAAGGTAAAGTGTTTTGCAATACTCCCGATAGGGTTCAGGATTAATTAGTACGCATCTAAAAACTGTCGTTTTTTGATGCGAGCGGTCAGCTATCAGCGTTCAGCTTCTTGTCCCGCCATAGCCTTGTGCGACGGCGGATCAGCAAAAGGCTTATGCTACAAAAAGTTGGTTGATAGCTGAATACTTCATACAGTAAAAATATTTTTCCAGATGGACACTAAATAGCATTAAATCAATAAACCTGCATTTCCGCTTACCCATCCTCCGTAATACTGCTGCGGGGGATGGGAAGCGGTCAGTCTTTAGCCTATAGGTTACTGCTTTCAGCTTTGAGCTTTCAGCCTTGATCTTATTTCCTACCAGCCAGATTCCATATTATATGGTACAGTTGTAAGTACAGCCTCTATCTGTCTTATCTTACCATCCACCACCTTGAAAATCTCTGCAATATAAAATGAGAATGGCTGGCGGAACATGCCTGTCACATCTGTCATTTGGCCGTCCAGGGTAACTGCCATCTTTTCAACCGTTCCGTCATGGTCAAAATAACCCCACCCGAATGAAAGGCCGGTAACAGGGTCAGCTATAAACCTGCGTTCCCTGATATCTGTAACGATTGTTGAAAAATGGGTATCAAACTGTGCCTTGCAACCCATCCGTTGCATACTGCCTTCAGGCGAATCAGGATTATTTGCCATTACACCCCCGT
Organism: uncultured Desulfatiglans sp.; assembly: GCA_964499695.1. GTDB lineage: Bacteria > Desulfobacterota > DSM-4660 > Desulfatiglandales > HGW-15 > JAAZBV01. The sequence goes on along the minus strand of CAZCMD010000070.1, from coordinate 14,986 downwards.
TTTCACGGCGCTGGCATTCAGGTGAAAATGGGACATTGGCGCCATCATTTTCAGTATCAAGACCTGTGAAATAGCTGTTACCTATTTCCTTTAATTTACAGGGGGCAAGACGTTTATCTTCCGGTATAACCTGCATCATTAGGGGATGTGGATCAGTTGGCTCCTTTACGCCCCCTTCGGGTGGAGAAGCCATAGAAACAGTGCGGACAATCAGTGCCTCTATCTCTGAAACCTTCTCACCCATTTCAACCTTGAGCCTTACAGCATACCAGTTGTTATTACCGTTTTCGTTGATTCTGCCAATTAAACCAACCTGCTCTAAATTTTCATCTATAACATCGACACGATAGGTCGGCATGGCAGATGCCGTATTCCACAGGCCGTCATTAAGATTAATCCTGACGCCGTTTTCCGTATATTTCACATTTTTGGTTGTTGGCAGTTTTGTGGCATCATGGGCAATAAGGGCGTCAAGATATTTTGTCATAAACCCTGCAAGGCATTCCCGATTGCACTCCTTCTTTCCTATTGCACCGACTGAAAAACTGAAACAGAGTAAAGAGGCTGTTAACATGGTGAAAATTAAACGTTTCATGGCATCTCCTTTATTTTTTAAGTTAAAATTGACCTAAAAACAAAAAGAAAATCTGAGAACTGTGAGGCAAAAAGATACTATTTTGAAGTATACCTTTTGTCAAGCGAACCTCTTCAGGTAATAATTGCTTTATAAAAATCTCATGATTATAATTAAGTTAATTTATCATTTACATATTTATTATCGCTATAGAGGAAACTAGCCTATGATCAGTAAACATTTCAAAGACATAAAGCTTTTGTTCATTCTTTTATTACTTCCATTAACAGCATGCTCATCCGGTGGTTCAGGTGACAGTACACCTCCACCATTGGAACCGATCACTGTAAACAGTCTTGATGATACCTTAAGCCCTGCTGCTGGCACTGTAACCCTGCGTTCTGCCCTTGCCTCGGCAGTAAGCGGTCAGAGGATCATATTTGCCCAGAGTCTTGATGGAGACACAATTGAGCTATCCATTATTGGAGAAAATCACACCACGCTCAAAGGCGAGGTTATGCATATGGAGAATGGGGTATCGGTCCTTGATGGATATTTTAACCGGGACTATGGCCGGTCTGCCCTCTATGCACAGAAGGATGTAGTAATCGATGCATCCAGCCTGCCTTCCGGTATTACCATAGCATGGAGAGGGGTTGATGAGGCACGTGTCCTGGCAGTATATGGCAACCTGACAATGACCAATGTAACCATAACGGGTGGCCGAAGTGTTACCGAGGATATTTCCGCAACCAATACGAATCAGCCATGGACCCTGGCGAGGGGTGGTGCAATTGCTGTCTGGGGCAGGGCAAGGATATATAACTGCGCCTTATATGATAACTATTGCGAGGGAGATCCTGACTCATCAAGGGATCGCGGCACATTTGGTGGAGCCATTTATGCCGATATAGTGGAAATGGAGGATAGTATTGTAAGCGGTAATACCCTGTATGGCGCCGGAGTTTCGGGAGGAGGCGTTTTTTCAGTAGGCGGAAGAGATACTTATGAGACAACATCAATCATTACAAGGTCTGCCATAACAGGCAACCACATAACCGGTCTGATGGCCTATGGCGGGGGTGTATACTCTGATGGAGGTGGCATAGGCAATGCCGGAACGCTCAGGCTGGTAAACTCCACAATAGCCAGAAACCTTGTTGATTATTCATCCCCTGTTCCTTTTGGTTACTGGAGAGGGAGCGGTGTATATATGTCGAACGGCTCCCTGGTGATTAAGGGCTGTACTATTGTAGAAAATGAAGTCTACGGAGTACCAAGAACCATCGAACTAGGTAAAAAGAATCTGGCCGGTGGCATTGCTGCAACCATTGGAAATGCACATGCGACCGAAGACATAATCATCGGCCATTCGATAATAGCAGGGAACACGGTTCATGAGGTTGGCGGAACCACATATAACCATGACATCTTTACCGGATCTGCCTTCTATTTTATGAGTATGGGATATAACCGTATAGGTGTTCTGGATTTAAGCCAGTTGCTGGTACCTGTTGGTGAAGTGGACTGGAGATCCCTGAGCAGAAAATTTTACCCCGGCACAAATGACATAGATGGAGCAGATGTATCGGATGTGCTCGACATGACAAATGGCATTGCCTACTCAAATGATATTTTATCAACAGGAGTGGAAGAAGGAGGCCCGGTTGTTCTCTATTACAGGCCACAGGGAAGCGCTCTTAACAGCATACCAGCCGGGTCATACTATGTTAATGGCTCATACTGGGAATACAGTGTTAACGATATAACAAATGACAATTTCCTTGAGATTATGCTTGACCGGCTTGAAGATTATTACGATATCCCCGGTTTTGCCGCAGATTTCACCACATCGTTTGAGACCTTTTTAAACACAGTAGATTCAGATACTACAACTGCGGGGACCCAGCCTTATGAAGATCCTGACGGGAACCCAATATTGACCCTTGCGGATACACACTGGTTTGGCCCACTTCAGACCTGGCCAAAAGAGCTGTATAATTACCCCTATATAGAATTCTGGCACCGTCTGGATAATGCCCTTGTTGCAGAAGATCTACCAGAGATCGGACAAGCAGTAATTTCCGATGAGGTATGGAACGACCTATTCCCTTCATCTGGTCCATTAACAGAAAACACCGATATCAGAATGATAGAGATACCGGCAACCCTGTTTTCTGTTGCCAGTGAAACCCGTGACCAGTTGTATAATAGTCGTCCGGCAAATGGTCTTGGGGATATAGGAGCGATTGAGATACAGTAATTACCCATTTGTAGGGAACGGTCGCGACCGTTCCCTACAATTTTCTGGTGGTTATTCATAAAACTATTCCTTTTCACAAATCCATCTTTATTTAAATATTTCAATCTTCCTCGGATAAATTATTTATATTATCCAGGTCATCCGCTTCAGGCGACCAACCTCTTTTTAGACGCATGCCAGTCTTTATTAATAAGTCTGCTAAAAATAATATGAATCTGCATTTATATGATTTATTCTTTTTATTATTTTTTCTGGCTGCCTTGGCAAGTTGATTCATCCGGGATTCAGCAAGAAGCTCCTCATGTTTCATTTTTGCGATAATATATATTATATGGGGATTTTCAAACATTTCAGCCTCCATTTATTTACCTTGTTGATGTATAGTCTGTTTCGCAGAGATTCGCGTGAACACCTGATTACCGGATTGTTGCCCTGTGTCATGTTTCTTTTTGATTGATTCATTTTCATTTCTTTCCCCTTTTTGTTTTATGGTTAATAAAAATCCCCCACCTCCCATTTGACAATGCCAATGAGAGATCCCAGGGAAAATAAAAATAAACTGGTAAAACTTAATGATTCTATTTTTGATAAGGCTATATATTACACCGTGAAAGAAACATCCCCGGCTTTGAAGAAAAAAAAAGCCGCGGATTTAATCATGTCCGCGGCTTTTTTAATAGAATTCAAATTATAACTTTAATAAATCCTCCGAGGACATGATCCGGCACAATCAGTTTTACGATATGTCATTGATCTTTTTACTATCATCTCATGTCCTCCTTTCATTGAGGATAAATTACTTCTGTTACTATTTAATATGTGTATTGAAGAAGGTGCCAATATACAGAGAATATAATACAAGTCAAGTTTTTTGATAGAAAGCCGTAAGGGCACGGGGCACCGTGCCCCTAAAAATATGCAGGCATTTTAATCTGATTTTCCTGGGCACGCTGCGGCGTGCCCCTACAAATTACATCAAAAAAATAAACCTCATAAAATACTGACCTGGCTATAAATGGGTTATTCTTCCTGTTTTGCCTTAACAATGTTAATGGCAGTTTCAGAAGGAATAGCTGCATATCCATTTACCTCTAGCACCGATTCAAAAAGTCTGTATGTTTCTTCAACAGTCAACTGTGATGGTGCCTTTATAGAAACTTTACCTTTAACATCTTCACCTATTATGAATTTTTTTCCGGTTATTTCACTAATGAATTTAATAAAGGCTGTAATATCCACTTCATTAAAATCTATGGAAAACAGCCTGGGATCGTTGCTGGAATTTTGTTCCTCAGTATTCGCACCCTCTACATTTGTTTTTCTTATAATACTCGGAGAAATAAAAATATATACAGGCTTTTGATCTTCTTCGTCTGAAATACCTATATCATCTGGAAAAATTTTTATTAGTACTGTCTTTCCGTCTTTGGTTATCAAGGTGTTTTCAAACGTTTTTTTAAAATTCGTAGCTGGATCATCTTTATTTTTTCGTATGATCTCTATTTTAATGTTTTGTGTAACATAATCCATTTCATTAATTATTTTAGGTGTAATTGTTAGGTTTTGGATAACCCTTTCATCTGGATTATCGGTAATAGATAATACTGCTGATTCTCCGTCGGCTGTCATAATTTGTGGACGGCTCAAAATGTTAACATCAGAATCCGCCAGCATAAATCGAAATAATTCTCCTATGTCCTTTAAGGATTTACCGTTGATCACTAAGCCTTCATTAAAAACAAATATCGTTTCAGAGATAGCATGAGTAGGAGAACTGTCAAAATCAAATTCTTTATCAATATCCAATTCCATTATCAGCGATTCATAATAAACCATATCCTGTTTAAAATCAGTTTCTCCCATAAGTTGCTTTTCGGCTATATTGTCATTATTGTAATCTGAGGTCTGTGAGTTGCCAGCCATTGGCATCACACAGAGTACCATGAACAGGTTTGCGAAGATGGTTATGGCAATTCTTCTTTTACGCTTTTCCCATGACCTCTTTTCAAGCCATTTGAGGCGCGGAATCAGCCTGAAAGGTTCTTCAAAAATCCCCAAAAAACCCATGCCAGGTTCAAATGTCTCCCTAAAAAGCGCCCTGGCTGATTTTAGTAATGTCTCACGGTATGCTCCGGTCTTTTCACGCAGGATATTTGCCACACTCAGGTCACAGCATATTTCACAGATGTGACGCATATGCCTGCGTGACCAGATCAAGAGAGGGTTAAACCAGTAAACTATCTGGATGCATATACAAAGCCAGTGAACCAGTAGATCACCGCGCTTTAAATGGCATAGTTCATGGATCAGTATGTATTCAGCCTCTTCTTTTGATAGATTTTCAAGGTATCCGGAAGGCATTAAAAGTATTGGTCTAAACACACCATAAACTGCAGGGCTTTTTGCCTCTTTTGTAAAGATCACTGAAGGCGCCTTTTTAATCCTTAAATTCCCTGCTGTTTTTACTACAAGTTCACTAAACCACACAGGGACAGAGGTATTGTTTATTTTTTGAGCGGATTTTCTGAATCGAACCATTTTCCATATAAGCATAGCGGAAAATATAATAATACCAGTGAACCAGAATAATAGCAGATATGTTTCCAGAGCAGGCTTCTGAACTTTGACAGTAGTATTTTCTTCATCTTGATTAATCAATACCGGATCACTGATTCGTATATGTTCATCTGGAATAATATTTACAGTTATCTGTTCCTCAAACCTGGGCTCCAGCCACGAAACAATACTTGTAGGCATCTGCCAGGCTGGAGATATTACAAGCTTTATAAACACCAGGGCCCAGAGCGCATACCTCACCTGCGGCCATGCCCATTTTCGGATAGCCATGTCCAGGGCTGTCACAATTATTATAAGCAGGCTCACCTGCCAGAACATACTCCCCATCCACTGCCACCAGATTTGAGACACATCGTTTAGATATTGGACCATTATCATTCCCCTTTTTTTTCTTTTTTAAGAATACGAATCAGCTCCTCACGTTCCTTTTCCGATATCTTTCTTTCATCAACAAGATAGTGCATAAAGGGTTCAAGCGCCCCGTCAAGGATCTTGTCAAACATATTGGTAAAGGCATTCTTCCTGGCATTCTCCTGCTTGATTACTGGTTCATAAAAACTTGTATTACCCCTTTTGTGTTCTGATACAGCGCCCTTTGCAACAAGCCTGCTTAACATTGTCTTGACCGTGGTATATGCCCATTCAACCCTTTCAGGGATATTTTCTACAATCTCCCGAGCAGTTGCCGGACTCTTTTTCCACATTGAGTTCATGATCTTCCATTCATTCTCAGATAGTTTCATTTTTATTCTCCTTTCTACATTTGTAGATATATCTACTACACATGTAGAACCATTGTCAACCATTTTCTTCTACATTTGTAGAATTTTTTTGTAGGGAACGTTCCTCTGTCGTTAAAGCTATGGAAAGACAAGCGCGACCGTTAGCTGCATATAGATCAAACCGTAGGGGCACGGCGCACCGTGCCCGCAAAGGGATTGCCCATCATAGCTGCAATGGGCACGCTGCAGCGTGCCCCTACAATTTTCAATTCGCAAATATCACACCAATATACACATACCGCCAATAAAATTTGACATAATTAATATAACCCCTTATATTCTCAGAAAAATTGGAATAATATATCAGGAGTAAGAAACAATGGAACTAAAGAATATGCAAAAAATATTTATGAAAATCGCCACCCTTCTTGTAGCCATCTCAATAGTGGTTGTGATAGCGCTGCTGTTTTTCAGGCAACGTATCATAAATACAAAATCTGCGAAGCCGGTAACTGTGGAGGAGGCATATAAAAAAGAGACTAAATTTGATTATAAAGGGATGTCTCTAACCGTTGACACCTCAAAGCCATTAGCATTTCCCAGGGATATGAAAAAGGAACCTGCCACAGAAGAAAAGGATAAAACAGAAGAGGACCCCTACCCCCCAGTATCTGAATCAAAATAATCAATCCTGTAGGGAACGCTCCTCCGATGCGAAAGCTATGGAATGACAAGTGCGACCGTTCCCTACAATCATCCAGGTGAAACAGGATCAACGGTATTCTCATTGACATGGAATATTTAAATCCATATACTGCATTTTAATTAACGTAACTGCATAATATTGACTATTTAACGTTATTTTACACCCTTTTCATTCGTCTATTGGCTCCGGTATAAATTTTTTATACTATAAATATTTAACTATTGGGGGCATATGGCAGATATTGAAGGATCTAACGGTCAGAGAACTGAGTTCAAGGCTGTTGGAAGAGAAAACGTACCCGGTAAACTGTCCTATTCAATAGCAACAGGCATGGCCAAATTTGGCGGGGATTGTGTTGTTCCTGATATGCTCCATGCCAAATTCTTAAGAAGTCCCTATGGTCGCGTGAAAATCAAAAGCATGGATGTCAGCAAGGCTAGGGGAGTAGATGGGGTTATTGATATCGTTACCTGGGATGATCCTGATATTTTAGCCGCAAACCCTGCCCTTGTTAAGCCCCCTGTAAGGACAATGGCCGGTATACATGGCCCTCTGATCCCTGCTGAAGCTGAGACAGAAGATGAAGAGATAGGCGCGGTTGTTGTTGCCATCTCTCCTGAGATATGCGACGAGGCATTACGATTGATTGAGGTGGAATGGGATGTCCTGCATTCCATAGTGGATGCGAAAGATGGACTTAAGCCCAATGCCACTGTCATCATGCATGATCCGAAAGCCCTATTATCCAATTATGCCACAGGTGATGTTGAAACCGCGTTCAAAGAAGCTGACCATATTGTTGAATTCGACTGGGGCCATGCCCGCACTGTCTCCCATATACCGAATCCAAACGGGAGTGTATCATGGTGGAAACAGGACCCTCTGGGTTCTCCAGGCCCAACCTTATATATAGAGGGTATAAGCCCTACATGGGGTGCGTTCCAACTTATGCCACTGTATAATCTCACCTTTGACAAGCTCTATCGCGGCACCACTTTTCAGGGGGGCAAATACTGCGACTGGATAATCCGGCGCTCCCAGTTGATTACCCCTTTTCTCAGCAAAAGGACCGGTCTTCCAGTCAGATGCGTTAATGAAAGGCATAATGATTATTACCCTGCCAATCCGCAGAGATATTCTCATACGAAAATCGGGTTTAATAATGACGGGATTATTACTGCTGTTGATGAAAATACTATTAATGATTTAGGCGCACCGGAAGAAACCCCTTCCATGTTTGCCGGCTTTGAGGCCAGGATGAGCCCCTTTAATACCACACGGTGCGTTAATCAGAAAAGTACCTTTCAGTCTGTTTATACCAATTCGGGCCGTAACACATTAAGCCAGACATCACCATTTAACTGGGATGTTATGACCATAGCAGAACAGATCGTGGCAGATAAACTGGGTATAGATGTGTTAGATATAGCGCTCAAAAACGTCCACGGGCCATCCTCACAACAGGACCCAGGGATTCCTCCCAGTTTAAAAATGTGTATTGAAAAAGGAAAAAAGGCCATGAACTGGAAATGGCACCAGGCAGGGACTAAAAAGCTCCCTGACGGCAGGATGCACGGTTTAAGCTTCAGGTATAATCAATCACCCAGACATGCCCAGCAACCTTATACAGCAACAGTTACAATACAGGCAGACAACAAGGTGTACATACCTCTTAAAGGGCCATGGGTAGGCACATACTCCGCAGATGCATGTGCCCTGGTTGTGGCCGAAGAGATGGGGGCCAAAATTGAAGATGTGATCCTCCTCTATGACAACAAGGCCATCTTCACCCCCTTTGGAGGAGGAAGCGACGGTACCACAGCATCATCATGGGTTATGAAGGAGGCGGCTATAAAATGTAAAAAACTCCTTCTTGAACTGGCAGCCAAATCCAGTGCCTTCACCGGAGGCGGTGGAGGGATGCTCGGGGCTCCCCAACCCGGTGGGCCTAAAATTAAGCCGGAGGATCTCGATACAAAGGATACAATGGTTTATCTAAAATCCGACCCGAGCAAGGCATTTCCATTTGGTAAATTTATAGCTGACGAGGGGTTCGGTGATCATGATCTGGATATCACTGCAACACATTTTGGAAGACCACCGGAAACAACATACCATAAAGGCGGCCATATCCTTGATACAATGAATACGAGCTTCTGTGAGGTGGCTGTTGACACAGAAACCGGAGAGGTAGAGGTACTTAAATATGTGGTTGTGTGCGACCCTGGCAAGGTGCTGCGCATGAGGTCATTTGAAGGGCAGTTATATCAGGCAATGTTCTTTTCACATGGAGGGTTAACAGAGGATCTGATTTATGACAGGGCAACCGGTGTAAAGCTCACCACTAATATGTTTGAGTACAAAAAGCCCACCATGCTTGACATGGGTCCGGTTGAGACATATGCAGTAGAAACAAGAGGCGGGAATGCATGTTATGGCGCAACCGGTATCAGCCACTGCATGGCTGCCCCCCTGCTTCCGGTTTGCGCTGTGGCAAATGCAATAGGAAAATGGGTTGAACCGCCGGCAACACCGGACAGGATACTTAAGGCGCTTGGAAAAGGATAGAACGATTTAGGGACTTAAATATAAAACAATATTTACCACAGAGGCACAGAGGACACAGAGTAGTATTATTTTAAAATATATTATTAAACTCCGTGTACTCCGTGTCTCAAGTGAGTAAAACGAACGGGTGGTAAACACTTTTTATCGAGGAGACTTCATCATGGCAGATATCGATGGAACTAACGGTCAGAGAACTGAGTTCAATGCTGTTGGAAAGGCAAATATTCCAGGAAGGCTCTCCTATTCCATTGCAACCGGTATGGCAAAATACGGGAGTGATTATGTTGTCTCAAACATGCTTCATGCAAAATTTTTAAGGAATCCATATGGCCGTGCAAAGATAAACAGCATTGATACAAGTAAGGCCATGGAGCTCAAAGGTGTGATTGATATCATTACATGGGAAGACCCTGAAGTCAAGGCCATGAAGGGCACAAGAGAACCCCTTATCACCAATGAATCCGATACGGAAGATGAAGAGATCGGATGTGTGGTTGTTGCTGAAACACCAGAGATTTGCGACGAGGCCTTAAGGCTTCTTAAAGTAGACTGGGAGGTCATTCCTACTATTGTAGATCCAAGGGATGGACTTAAGGAAGGTGCGCCGATAGTCCGTATTGATCCCAAACAGTTATCAGGCAAGCCCTATACGGCAGGTGATGTTGAAAAGGCATTTAAAGAGGCGGATCATATTGTAGAGTTTGACTGGGGTCACTCAAAAACAGCCTCCCATGTGCCTAACCCCAACGGAAGCGTTTCTTATTGGGCACAAGACCCACTGGGTACACCTGGCCCCTCATTATACATAGAGGGTATCTGCCCCACATGGGGTTCATTCCAGCTTTTACCCATGTATAATCTCTACTTTGACAAATTACACCGTGGTACAACCTTCCAGGGCGGTAAATACTGTGACTGGTTTATACGCCGCTCACAACTCATTACACCTTTGCTTTCCAAAAGAACAGGCCGTCCTGTCCGCTGCGTAAATGAAAGGAATCATGATTACTACCCTGCAAACCCTCAACGATATTCTCATACAAAAATCGCCTTTAAAAAGGATGGTACGATTACAGCAGTCGAAGAAAGCACTATAGGCGATTCAGGCGCCCCTGGAGTTGGAGCACAGGCATTTTCTATGGGCTCATTTGAAGCCATGTTCAGTCCATTCAATACCACAAAGTGCGTGAACCTCAAAAGTAGTTACCAGAGTGTATACACCAGTTCAGGTAAGAACACAGGCAGTCAGACATCTCCATTCAACTGGGATGCTATGACCATAGCTGAACAGATCGTGGCTGAAAAACTGGATATGGATGTTATAGATGTTGCATTAAAAAATATTCACGGCCCCTCTTCCCAGCAGGACCCCGGTATCCCCGAGGGCCTTAAGATGTGTATAGAAAAGGGTAAAAAGGCCATGGACTGGAAATGGCACAGGGCCGGAACAAAAAAACTCCCCGATGGCAGGATGCATGGCCTGAGTTTCAGGTATGCCCAGTCACCAAGGCATGCGCAGCAGCCATACACAGCAACAGTTACAGTTCAGGCGGATAACAAGGTATATGTGCCTCTCAAGGGGCCATGGATAGGGGTCTATGCTGCCGATGCATGTGCACTTGTCGTGGCCGAAGAGATGGGGGCAAAGATTGAGGATGTAATTCTCCTCTATGATAATAAAGCTATCTTTACTCCAGTTGGTGGAGGGAGCGATGGAACTACAGCATCAGCATGGGTAATGAAGGAGGCGGCTGTAAGGTGTAAAAAACTACTCCTTGAGCTGGCAGCAAAATCAAGTGCCTTCACCGGAGGCGGTGGAGGGATGCTCGGGGCTCCCCAACCCGGTGGGCCTAAAATTAAGCCGGAGGATCTCGATACAAAGGATACGATGGTTTATATAAAATCCAATCCAGCAAAGGCCTTTCCATTTGGTAAATTCATTGCTGATGAGGGTTTCGGGGACCATGACCTTGACATCACCGCCACATATTTCGGAAGGCCTCCTGAGACCACCTGGCATAAGGGAGGGCATATACTTGATACCATGAATACCAGTTACTGCGAGGTAGCAGTGGACACTGAAACCGGTGAGGTTGAGGTACTTAAATATGTTGTTGTATGCGATCCCGGAAAGGTATTGAGGATGACCTCCTTTGAAGGCCAGCTTTACCAGGCAATGTTCTTCGCCCATGGTGGCGGCTTAACCGAGGAGTTTATCTATGACAAAAAAACAGGGGTAAAACTCAGCACGAACATGTTTGAGTATAAAAAACCTACTATCATGGATATGGGCCCTGTAGGCACCTATGCTGTTGAATCCAGGGGCGGGAACGCATGTTATGGAGCTACAGGTATAAGCCACTGTATGGCTGCACCGTTACTTCCTGTATGTGCAGTAGCAAATGCCATTGGTAAATGGATTGAACCGCCTGCAACACCTGATAAGATACTCAAGTCACTGGGGAAGGGTTAATAAATAGCTGTCAGCTGTCAGCGTTCAGCTATCAGCTAAAGGCAATATATAAAATATATCGCGCACGGGGATGTAAAAAATAAGGGTTCACACAAAGACACGAAGCCACAAAGAAAAGAGTTTTATTTTTTTAAAAACCTTTGTGTCTTTGAGGCTTAGTGTGACACAAAACCGATGGGGCATAAAGCCCCACCCATGACGCACGGGGATGTAAAAAAATAAGGGTTCACACAAAGGCACAGAGTCACAAAGGTAACTACTTAAAATAAATTGTTTTCTTGGTGTTCTTTGCGGCTTTGCGTGATAACTTGCCTTTTTACAATGTTGTCAATATTGTGATTTTTTAAGAAGCCAGGAGTTTTTTTTTGACAGGCGGATTTACAGGAAAGATACTGAGAGTTAACCTGACATCAGGATCAACCGGTATATTAGATACGGAGTATTATGAGGAGTTCGGTGGCGGCTATGGGATTGGAGCAGCAATCTTCTGGGATCTGGCCGTAGCTCCCGGCGATTGGGATATGAAAGACCCTTATGATCCACATAATGTCATACCTATTATGGTAAGCCCTCTTACTGCTACAGGCGTTCCGGGCGCAGGAAGAACCAGTGTCTGTGGTATGTCTCCTGAAACATTTCCTACCTCTGAATTCTCCAGGGGTAACTTTGGGGGCAGGTTCGGCACCATGATGAAACTTGCAGGATGGGACGGGGTCGTAGTTGAAGGCAGCTCTGATAAACCTGTCTGGATTAACATTATTAATGATAAGGTTAAGATAGAGGATGCGAGTGAACTCTGGGGGCTGGATACCTGGCAGACACAGTCCCGGATTGTGTCAATGGTGGGTGGAAGGACACGTTTTGGCGAAGAGTGGCAGCAGATCGGTGATGAATATACCACCGCCCGCCCGGAGATCCTCTGTATAGGCCCGGTCGGTGAAACCAGATCAAGGCTCGCTGCGCTGATTACAGGCAGCGGTGTGAGCGCACGTACAGGCGGGCATGCTGCTGTATTCGGGGCAAAAAAACTTAAGGCTATAAGTGTCACCGGTACAGGCAAGGTACAGATGTATGATTCTGAGGCCGTTCTCAATACCAGGATTCGCCACATGATCTCCAGCAATCGTTCATCTATTAAACCAGGGAGAGCATCATGCTCGCCATGCATCAAGGGAGACCGACGCAGGAGCAACTATTATGGCGGAGAGAGCATGTGTGCCTGTCAGGTCTGGTTCGAAGACAGGGGGCAAAATGATGCTGATAAAGCCGCCGAGGCCCTTATAAAAAGCGGGCTCAGCAGTTGGTCTGCCCACTGGCACAGGTATGCAACTGAAATTAAAGGCGCACCCTCTTTTTTTAAGGAAAAAGTACCATCAGACACAGGACTTGCCTGGTACCTTCAATACCTCTATGAACAGGGGATTCTAGGGCCGGGTAGAGAGATCGACTCTGCGCCATTACCTTTTGCCCAATGGGGTGAGCTGCGTTTTCGGGAGGCATTTATTGATGCAGTCAGCCGAAGAGTGGGTATCGGGGATGCCTTAGCAGAAGGCGCATGCCGTGCAGCTTTAAAATGGGGAAGACTTGAAACCGATATGGATAGCGGCGCCCTGCGTCTTCCAGCCTGGGGAGCAACATCCCACTGGACAATGCCATATGTGGATTGGGCTTATACCTATATGCTTGGGACAGGAGACCCCTTGTGGCACGGTTTCATGTGGCCCCTTCGTACTCCGCCAAAAGGAAAGACACAGGAAGAGATGCTGGATAAGCTGTCAAAAAAAACCATCCCCTATACAGACGATATCTTTATGTTCAATTATGCATGGAATGGTGAAGAGGCATGGAAAACAGGTATCTATTCACCACATAAGGCAAAGCAGGTAGCATGGGCCAGGCAGTATGCTGCCTTCTGGAATGAATCCATGTGCCTCTGCGAAATATACTATCCTGAACTTGAGCGCGAGAGCCCTGAAACAGAACTCACATATTACAGGGCTGTCACAGGTAAAAATGATACCTTTACCGATACAATGCAGAGAGCAAAAAAGATTATTACCCTTGAACGCGCAATACGTGTTATGTATGGAAGAAGCCGCAGTACAGAAAACTTTTTTCCATATATGTATAAGCCAGGGGCATCTGGTTATGCCAGGTATGGTGGCGTACCCATTTATGAAAAAGGAAAATGGCGGTCAGACCCGGCCCCGGATATGTACCTTGATAGAAAAGGTGTTGAAGCCTTTAAAACACATTACTATATTCTTGAAGGATGGGACAAAGAACATGGCTGGCCCACAAAAAAGACAATGGAAGAACTTGGATTACACAGGATGGTAAAGGTTATGAGTGATAGCGGGAAAATGGGAAAGATATGAATTACACGTTAAACAGATGTTCAATATCACAATTGCTAAAAAAGGTTACTGAGGCAGCAAGGTTAAGGGATGTTTGGGTTATGGCGCAAGGCTCAAGGCGTAAGGCCCAAGGAAAACAATAATTGTATAATTTATGAGATAAAATGGTGTTAATTATTTGTCCTAAAACTAAGGAGGCATTACATGGCTGAACGGAAAGATGATAAAGAGAACAAAAAGGAGGTTTCAAGACGTGATTTTCTCAAGAGAGGAGGCACTGCCATCGCTATCGGCACTGTTGGCGCATATACCTCAATATCTGCATCAGCAGCGTCTGAATCTCAAAACAAATCCTATGAACAATCAAAAGGATACATTGTTTATGACAGCAGGATATGCCTTGGGTGCCAGAGCTGCATGTACGCATGTTCAATGTCACATGAAGGGGTTGCTGCCCCGTCGCTCTCAAGGATACAGATAATCAGAGATGCCCCCTCCTTTACAAAATACCCCTATGATATTGTAATGTCTGTATGCAGGCAGTGCGTAACACCGGTTTGCGTGCAGAACTGCCCCACAGGCGCATGTCATGTGGATACTGCAAATGGCAATGTCAGGGTTATAGACCCTGAAGTATGCGTGGGATGTAAAACCTGCATTGAATCCTGCCCGCAGAGGCCACACAGAACAGTCTGGAACCCGGAAAAGGAGATTGCAATGAAATGTGACCTCTGCATTAATACCCC
>CAZCMD010000069.1:0-23729 GCA_964499695.1 uncultured Desulfatiglans sp. | reverse complement strand
TGAAAATACACACCCCCCTTATTAATATGACAAAGGCTGAGATAATAAGGTGCGGCCACAATCTTGGTGTGGATTATTCCATTACCCACAGCTGTTATGACCCATCAAAAGAAGGTTATGCATGCGGGCTATGTGATAGTTGCATATTAAGACAAAAGGGGTTTAAAGAGGCAGGCATACCTGACCCCACTAGATACGGGGAGTAAAAAAATCAAGGCCCAACTTTAATCCCATCTATGGATTTTATTGATATCCACACGGTCTTTACATAGTATAAGTCCGGTTAAAGGGATGGAGGATTGCATGAGAACTGATATCAAGTCTGATACTTCTGACAGGATGAGTAAGACCTATGAAATTGATTCAGAGACATTTGTGGATATTATGGAGATGATCAATGGACTTTCATTTGAAGGCCAGTGCCAGATAGTTGCCTATCTGAAGTCACAGATCGCCAGAGGTAAAAATGACTTAAAATCATTAGGGCGCTATTTTGACCTGAAAAATATTAGATAAAAAAGTGCAGCCTTTATCATTCAGTATTCAGCAAAATGGTCCAAAACAAGCAAACTGACAACTAAAAACTGTCTCCTGATAGCTACATCCAGGATTTGCCTCTTTCTAATTGGAACTACCTATATAATTATCTCGCTATCCTTGCATTGCATACGGCTGAACATTCACGGCAGTCTTCGTTACAGGGCTCTATATGGATATCAATATCCGCCCCTTCAGGAAAAAGTTCTTTTACATCAGTCTTCATATGGAGTGCAATCGTGTGGGCCTCGGATACAGGAAGGGCAAGCGGGACTCCGAGAGCAAGACGGACACGATGGATACCACCTGAAGAAATAACCTCCAGTTCATGAATAGAGGCAAATGATCCCTGATGCTCACCAATAAGCATCCTGATACGATCCTTGTCATCCTCATGGATAGCCTCCTGCCAGCCGCTGCCGGGTTTGAGTGAAAGCAAAGTCTCTTTTACCTCCGGGAAACATGATGTCAGATTTTTGGACAGGTCGGTTGTGAGTATCCGGCTCTCGGCTAAAGTAACCCCCGGGTCCAGAAGCAGCTCTGCCTCCACCCTCAGGTTATTCCTGTATCGAAGGACTTTCAGATCCTTTATTTCTCTCACACGATGATCCTTCAAGAGCTCTTCACGCATGCATATGATATATCTATCATCTTTAGAGAGCGATTCAATAAGGTTAGATGGCTCCACATGCACAAGTACCTTTGCACCTGCAATGGCCTGTTCGATCTCGGCCTTCAGTTCATGGCTTGTTTCATGTCCCTGCTCCAGTGATATACCGGGCCTGCATCCCATATGCAGATCTATATGCAGAGTTCCCCCTGACTGACGCGTGCGAAGTTTGTGAAAATCAAAATCAGTGCCCAAAAATTTATCGATGATTCGATTGATATGACCCATCTCCTCTATTGATGCCGATGAGTCTAAAAGGGGGCTAAAGCTTTTTCTTGTAATGGTGAAGGATGTGAAAAGTATAAGAAGCGCAACCCCCATCGCTATAACTGGATCAAGCCAGGTAAGTGATACCCCCCAGACCCATTGTGCGATATTAATGGCAAAAAGGCCGATAAAAACACCAAGAGATGTATAAACATCGGTATAGAGATGCGCAGCATCGGCTTCAAGGGCCACGGAACGATTCTTAATGGAAGACCGTTTTAAAAGAGTTGCGACAGCAAGATTCAAAGCAGCAGATATGGCCATTACCAGGGCACCGGAGCCAAGATGTTTTATCTCGCCACCATGCAGGAGTTTATCTATTGACTCATAAATAATCCAGACCGCCGCAAAAAATATCAGCACCCCCTCAACAACACCAGAGATATTCTCTATCTTTTCATGACCATATGGGTGGCTTACGTCTGGCGGACGGTCAGACATATGAACAGAGAAGGTAGCAATAATGGAGGCCATAAGGTCTATTGCAGAGTGCGCTGCCTCGGATATAATACTTACAGAACCTGTTAAAAGCCCGGTAACAAATTTACCAATGGTTAAAAAGGTATTGCTGGCAACAGAGAGCCATGCAGCATTTTTCTTTTTTAATAATGATTTCATTGTTTGATAGAAATTTTTGCTATTAATTTTTTATATTTGGTCTCCACTATGTACAGTAATGCTATAGTGGATATCATCAGTCTTAACCTGTGGTTTCGACCGAAGGGGTACATTAGCTCAAATAGTGATTTTCCTCAAACTATTAGTAATAGTATTTTTCAGGAAGCTTTTTTTAGTCTTTCTGCTATCCAGATTTAATTTTAAATTTTCAATCTTCAATTTTGAATCTTGAATTATTATCATTTTTCAAGATAAACAAGTGTATGGGTGCTCAATTCTATTTTCTTAAATATAGAATACCCCAGTTTAATATAAAGTGATAATGCCTCTTCACTTTTATGACCTGTAAAAAGCTCATATCTTTTAGCATCATTAAACCGGCTTTCTATACCCATCATCAACCTTGTGCCAATACCCTGTTTCTGGAACTCCGGGTTTACAATAAGACGCCCGATATAGCATGTCCCGTTTCTCACATAGGCCCTTACAGAACCTGCGATCTCACCGAAAATTACCGCCTTTAATATGACCTGTTTCTTGAAATCCTCCAGAATTTCGTCATGGGTTTGCATCAGGGGAGGGAGAGTATAATCATTGTATCGTTTAGCTTCACTCTGGTAAGCCAATTTTTGTAAGTCTAGAATTGTATCTGCATCTTTTTCTTTTGCCTGTTCTATAGTTATTTCCATTTCATTTGATCCTTTTTTAATTCAACCTAAAGAGCCCCTTTCAAGGTTCAATATTTTTTCTTCGCTTTTCCGTCCGGACTCTGTAAAGCCTCTCTGTAAAACCGCCCTCTTTTTCAAAATCCTTTCCCAGGCGTTCTACCTGGTGGTCTAATAAAGAATTTGCCACAATGATCAGGACAAGTACCGCATTTGCTGAAAGCTCCGGGAAATTACTTGACGCTTTGGACCCTCTTGACTTTGTGGACCTCAATGAGTTTTGTCCACCACGTCCATCTTGTCCATATAGTCCATCCCTCTTTGCTACACTCACAACCCATGAAGCCAGTTCATCTGCAGTCTGACACCTTTTATCAATAAGCCCCTGCCTTAAAGGGTTTTCACGATCCCACAGCTTACGCCCATGCTGCCTTAAATAGTCCTCGTAGTCCAGTTTCAACTCTTCAAGACTGGCTCTTGCCACCTGGGTAAGTTTTAGCTCGGTTTTTTTGGAGGTTGCTGATGCCTGTGAACCTTCTGCTATATTCTGAACCCCGGAACGCGCTGCCTGGACCATCTGATCATGGGTGCGGCTGCGCCCGTCAATATACTTATCGCAGAAACGCACTGTCACATCATAAACCATTTGAGCAATCTGAAAACTTTTCAGTTTCCGATAACCACCGTGTTTTGGTATTAAGTCAGACATCAGGAACCTGCCCCGATCTAATTAAAATAACTTGAAACGTAGGTTGGATTAAGCGAAGCAATCCAACAAGGCTTTAACTGAAAAGACCTGAACATTATCAGAAATGGTTTATGTGTTGTCAACAGATTTTCGGGCTATTTACTGACACTCACCCTATGTTAAAAGGGGACCAGGATCAGGTGGGAGGTGTTGATTTTTTACCTTTATATTTTTCCCGAAATAATCTATTATCTCCAGTATTTTTTGCAGTAATAATCGCCTGTTCAGATAAAAGGGTTACACCTTGAAGGTAAATAAAAAAGAATTATAAATGATCAGCAGCAATTCTTAATTTTTTTACACAGACTTTTCTGCAGTTTTTCTAACACGGTGAGGGGAATTGCCATGTCAGATGAAACAAAGGACACTACATCTCAGAAAGAAAAGCTATCCTACTACAAGGCATTAAATGACATTGCCAACCAGATCCACTCCGCAAGGGACATGGATGAGATATTTCTCAACCTGAACAACCAGATACTGAGCCTCTTTGATACAGAGAGGATCAGCATATATGTGATCGATCATAAAAGAAATGAGCTTTACCAGCGCCTGAAGGCTGGAGGTGCCACACCAAAAGAGATACGCGTACCTATTAACAATGAGAGTATAGCAGGCTACACTGCGAACAATGCACAGGTGACTAACATAGTAAACGCGTATGACAGCCATGAGCTATCCATGATTAACAGGGCACTCACCTTTGACAGGAGCTGGGATGAAAAAAACCGCTTCAGGACAAAGCAGGTTCTCACGGTGCCTATCTTTTTCAGGAATTCTATAATAGGGGTGCTACAGCTTATAAACAAGAACAACGGCGACGGGTTCACCCTTGAAGACCAGAACTCAGCCATTGAGATGTCCAAGGTTCTGGGCATTGCCTTTTACAACCAGATGAAACTTGCCCAGAAAACCCGAAAAAAGACCCGGTTTGACTATCTGATAAATAACAGTCTGATAACAGAAAAGGAGCTTGAACAGGCCATTATAATGGCAAGGGATCAGAAGGTTTCCATTGAAACCGTGTTTATAAATGACTTCAAGGTAAAGAAAAATGATATTGGGAAATCTCTGGAAGAATTCTATAACTGTGACTACGTTCCCTATGACAGCAATTTCCCTATACCTGGTGATCTTTTAGCAAGGCTCAAGCATGTTTACCTGAAAAACAACCTGTGGGTGCCACTTTTACGGGATGGCGCCAGGGTAAAGATACTTATAGATAATCCCCAGCGCCTTGACAAGATTGACAGCATAAAATCCCTTATACAGGCAGAGAGCTATGAGTTTTGCGTGGGCTTAAGGGATGATATCATCCGGTTTCTCGATTACTTCTACGGCACACCCCAGGTAGTGGAGAGCGACTCCATACATGATATCATGGCAAAACTTGATACTGATGCAGTTGACGCTGAGGATGATTCAACCGAGATGATGACAGAGGATGACAGCGCCATTGTCCAGCTCGTAAACAAGATCATAACAGACGGATACAAAAAGAATGCATCTGATATCCATGTTGAACCATACCCTGGAAAGTCAGGGGCAGAGATACGCTTCAGGGTGGATGGGTCATGCGCAAAATACCAGACCATACCATATCATTACAAAAGGGCGATCGTTTCAAGAATCAAGATCATGTCTGAGCTTGATATCTCCGAAAGGAGAAAACCACAGGACGGCAAGATCAAGTTCAAAAAATTTACCCCCCTTGATATTGAACTCAGGGTCGCAACGATACCCACAGTTGGCGGCGAAGAGGATGTTGTCATGCGTATCCTCGCTGCGGGCGAGCCTATCTCGCTTGATGCCATGGGATTAAGTGAAAGAAATTATAAACTTTTTATCCACCTAATATCCCAGCCCTACGGGATAGTTTTAGTTGTTGGCCCTACCGGGAGCGGTAAAACCACCACACTTCATGCGGCATTAAACTATATTAATAAACCTGACACAAAGATATGGACAGCAGAAGACCCTGTTGAGATCACCCAGAAGGGTTTAAGGCAGGTGCAGGTCCTGCCCAAAATCGGGTTTGATTTTGCTGCTGCTATGCGCTCATTCCTGAGGGCAGACCCTGATGTAATCATGGTTGGTGAGATGCGTGACCATGAGACTGTTTCAACAGGCATAGAGGCATCTCTTACAGGTCATCTGGTTTTCAGCACACTTCATACCAACAGTGCGCCTGAAACCATTACAAGGCTTCTTGATATGGGCATGGACCCATTCAATTTTGCTGATGCAATCCTTGGTATACTTGCACAGAGGCTTGTAAGGACACTGTGCAAGGCGTGCAAGGAACCCTATCATCCGGATAAAAAGGAGTTTGACGATCTTGTAAGGGCCTATGCGGGTGACTTTAATACACTTGGCATTACCTATACAGATGATCTTAAACTTTACAGGGCAAAGGGATGCGATAAATGCAACAATACAGGCTATAAGGGCAGGACAGGCATTATTGAACTGCTGGATGGTACAGACAGGATGCGTGCCCTCATACAGGAGAAGGCCAAGATGGAGGCATTAAGGGAGCTGGCAGTAAAAGATGGCATGACAACCCTTTTGCAGGATGGTATAAGAAAGGTATTCCTTGGCCTTACCGATATACAGCAGGTGAGGAAGGTGTGTGTGAAATAAAGGCAAAGGGTTCAAGATTCAAAAAATGAAATTTGAAATCTCAAATAATTAAGTCCGCCTTGAGAAGGAGATGATTTAATGAACATCACAGAAAAGATAACAGAATATTCTTTGAAGAGGTATAGGCTGATTACCCTGTTAATGGTGATTGTTACAACGATATTCATACTGCTGTCAGCCCTGCCATCTGTTTTCCCGGAGAGATTTCCATACCTTAATCCATTAAGGGTTGATACTGACCCCCAGAACATGCTTCCCTCTGATGAGCCTGTAAGGGTGCTAAATGACAGCATGAAAAAGGATCTACAGCTCTATGACATGGTTGTGGTGGGTATTGTTAATGAAAAACACCCTGATGGGGTATTCAACCCTGAAACCCTATCCAATATCTATGAGCTTACCAGGTATGCAAAAACACTCCGCTGGACAGAAAATGGCGAAGAAAGGGGGGTGGTTGAGGCAGACCTTATTGCCCCATCAACAGTGGACAATATAGAACAGGGTGGGCTCGGGGTAGTAAAGTTCGAATGGCTCATGCCCAAACCCCCAAAAACAAGGGATGAGGCTATTGCCGTTCGTGAAAAGGCACTAAATATACCATTTTTAAACGGCACACTGGTATCAGAAGATGGCAAGGCCATTGCCATTTATCTCCCTCTTACCCACAAGGAGCTAAGCTACAGGGTCTCTTCAGCTATTCAGAAAAAAGTAACAGAATTTAAAGGCGATGATGAATACCATATAACCGGCCTTCCTGTTGCTGAGGACACATTCGGGGTGGAGATGTTTATACAGATGGCGGTCTCTGCACCTGCTGCCATGATTGTCATCTTTATACTCATGCTGATCTTTTTCAGGAAGCTTATACTTATCATATCACCGATGATTGTTGCGATGGCCTCTGTAATAATTACAATGGGTGCGCTCATTATATCAGGGTTCCCTGTACATATAATGAGCAGTATGATCCCCATATTCATAATGCCCATATCGGTGCTTGACTCCATACATATTCTAAGTGAATTCTTTGAACTTTACCAGGAGACAAAGAGCCGCAGCAAGACTATGATAAAGGTTATGAATGAACTCTTTACCCCTATGCTTTATACATCTCTTACATCTGCTGCCGGATTTGCCTCTCTGGCACTTACACCCATACCTCCTGTCCAGATATTCGGGATATATGTGGCAATAGGTATCATGGTTGCCTGGGTATTAACCATTATCTTTATACCGGCTTATGTGATGTTTCTCACGCCTGAGACCCTTGAAAAATTCGGGGCTGTCCACTCTCATGACAGGGAGGAGACATCCACAATTACCGGCAGGTTCCTGTTCAGGGTCAGCAAATTTACCTACAGACGGGCGAAAACCATTCTGACACTTGCTGTTCTCCTTATAATTCTGTCCATATATGGCATGAGCCTTATAAACATAAATGACAACCCAGTAAAATGGTTTTCAAGCTCTCATCCCATCAGGGTAGCAGACAGGGTATTGAATAAACACTTTGGCGGCACCTACATGGCATACCTTGCACTGACTGCTGAAGATGAAAAGTATGATGCAGCAGGTTTTATAAATGGTTTTAAGACAAGGGCAGAAGAAAGGGTTCAGGAACTGGGCCACGCTGATGCAGCCAATATTTTTGCACAGGTTATTAATAAGGCTGAGGAAGAGGTAAGGGCAGCAAATAATCCAAAAACAGTATACGAAAAGATCACCGGGTTCATCGATGAAAAACTCAGCAGTGCGGGCGATGAAGAGGCCTATACATGGGAAGATGCTGCCCTCTTTATAGAAGAGGAAAAGCAGAGGGATGAAATATTTAAAGACCCTACCGTGCTGAACTATATCTCAAACATCCAGAAGGCGCTTCTTACAACCAATGTTGTCGGGAAATCAAACTCACTTTCAGATATCGTACAGACAGTGCACAGAGAACTCTTTGAAGGGAATGAAGAATACTACCGTATCCCTGATAGCTCAAATGCAGTGGCGCAGTGCATGATAAGTTATCAGTCAAGTCACAGGCCTAATGACCTGTGGCATTTTGTCACACCTGACTACAGGAAAAGCAGTATATGGATACAGCTTAAGAGCGGTGACAACAAAGACATGACAGCAGTTGTTGACAGCATGAACAGTTTCATTGGAAAAAATCCGCCCCCACTCTCCATAAAAATAGAATGGTTCGGTCTCACATATATAAATGTTGTCTGGCAGCAGAAAATGGTAAAGGGGATGCTTGAGGCTTTTGCAGGAAGCTTCCTTGTTGTATTCCTTATGATGGTGGTACTCTTCAGGTCAGCCCTCTGGGGCATACTCTCAATGATCCCACTTACTATAACCATAACAGCAATCTACGGCGCTATCGGGATAATAGGCAAGGACTATGACATGCCTGTTGCTGTGCTGAGCTCCATGACACTTGGGATGGCTGTTGATTTTGCCATACATTTTCTGGCAAGGAGCAGGCAGATGTATGCTTCATTTGGGTCCTGGGAAAAAACTGTACCTTCTGTGTTTTCTGAGCCGGCAAGGGCAATAACAAGAAACATAATAGTAATAGCAGTGGGGTTTTTACCCCTGCTCCTTGCCCCTCTTACACCATATAAAACCGTGGGGGTATTACTGGCCTCTATACTACTTGTGTCAGGGGTAGGCACACTTCTGCTCTTGCCTGCGCTTATGAAGGTACTTGAAAAGAGGCTCTTTCAATCGAAGCCGGTTTCAGGCCAGTGCTGTAACCTTGCAGCCTGTCTTGTGTCATCAATAGCTCTAGTGGCCCTTATAACTCTTACGCTTTATTCCTTTGTACAGGTGTCATGGACTGTATACACATGGGTGGGTGTAATAATTATACCTATTATGGCCCTGGGATGCGGTTTATTATCTAGGCGTGAGAAATGTAAAATGATAACTACACAGGAGGAGATAAAAAATGGCTGATAACAAATCAAGAAAGATATTATTCCTTACTCTGCTGAACACCCTGTTTTTTCTTGCTTTTACCACTATGCTTTACGGCGCAGGAACTGATCTTACAGAGGTAAATAAGATAGTGGATAATACAAACAGGGTGGCCTATTACCAGGGCACAGACGGAAAGGCCAGGGTAAACATGACCATATATGACAGCCAGGGAAGAACACGTGAAAGAAGGCTCATCATTTTAAGATGGGATCAGCCTGGCCCTGAAGGCGCAGTAGGAGATGAATATTGCGGCGGGCAGAAGATTTTTGCATATTTTGACAGGCCTGCTGACGTTAACAAGACCGTATTCCTGGTCTGGAAAAATCTTGAGAAGGATGATGACCGGTGGATGTATCTTCCTGCCCTTGACCTTGTTAAAAGGATATCTTCAACAGACAAGAGGACAAGCTTTGTGGGTTCGCACTTTTATTATGAAGATGTATCAGGCAGGAATATAAATGATGATACACACGATCTCATAAAGACAACTGATGATTACTATGTCTTGAAAAACACACCGAAGAACCCTGACCTTGTGGAGTTTTCATATTTTGAGATGTGGATACATAAGCAAAGCTTTACAGTGGTAAAGATCGAATATTATGACAGGGAAAATAAAAAATACCGCACCTATGAGGCCCTTAAGGTTGACAATATCCAGGGGTTCCCGACTGTTACAAAGTCAAAGATGACAGATTTAAAGGCAGGTGGACATACCATCCTTGAATACTCGGATATCAAATACAATATCGGTATCACAGAGGATATATTTACAGAGAGATACCTTAAAAAACCACCAAGGGAATTTTTGAAATGATTAAAAGCTGCACATCAGGCAAAAATAAAAAGGTTGACTACCTGTCATTCCAGCGTGTTTCCCAGACACTCCTGAGGGTATTCCATTATCTACCCTATGATTTACTGTCATTTCCGATTAATTTTTTGTCATTACCGCGTGTTTTTCTGTCATTCCCGCGAAGGCGGGAATCCATTTTCTTTAAAGCATCATGGGCCGCCCCCGCCTTCGCGGGAGCGACTGGTTTCTATAAATACAGGCTAAAGAGGATTGAAACAGCTATTAAAATTCTATGTGTACTCTTTGTAATACTGAGTGCTGCGAATCTCTATTCAGATGAAGCGCCTGCCCTACCAATGGGGCTTGGTGCAGAATCAAAACCAGTGAGTGATGAGGATCAACCCGGTTTACCCGCAGGGCTGGGCTCAGGAGTAACACAGGAATCAGAGGATGATTCAGCCCCATCACTTCCACAGGGGTTAGAGTCAGGAGATACGGCAACAACAATAGTTGCACAGGAAGGAAAAGAGACAAAATCTCTTCTCTCCTCAGTTACAGGGTTTATTGAGGCGCGGGGCGGTATGAGGGTACATGATGACCCCTATGAAAAGGATGTCTCTATCGCTGAAATAAGGCTACAGCTTGAGATGGAAAAACAGCTTGGAAGATTTCTGATCAGGAACAGTACTGATTTTTATTATGATGCTGTGGCAGAAGATCACTCGGTTCACCTTGAAAAGGGGGAAGGGTTCATTGATCTGAGGGAGCTATCTGCCTCATTTTCCGCCTTTGATATTATGGACATAAAGGCAGGCCGCCAGGTACTCACATGGGGAACCGGTGATCTGCTTTTTATTAATGACATGTTTCCAAAGGACTGGAATTCATTTCTTAGCGGCAGGGATACAGAGTATCTAAAGGCGCCGTCAGACGCAGTAAAGGCCAGTATCTATACCGAAATGATAAATATGGATATTGTATACACACCAAAGTTTGACCCTGACAGGTTTATAACTGGTGAAAGGCTCTCCTACTGGAATGGCTCCCGCACAGCAGGGAGAGACAGCATTATTAATGCAGAGAGACCTGATAACTGGCTCAACGACTATGAACTGGCAGTAAGGTTTTCAAAAAATATAAACGGCAATGAGATCGCCCTGTACGGTTATCATGGTTACTGGAAAAGCCCCGGTGGTGTGGACCCATCCACATTCAGGCATATATTCCCTGAACTTAATGTATATGGCGCAAGCATAAGAGGGCAGGCAGGTAAAGGTATAGGTAACATCGAGGCAGGCTATTATGATTCACGGGATGACAGAAATGGCAGTAACCCATTTGTTAATAACAGCCAGTTTCGTTTTCTTATAGGGTATGAACAGGATCTCCCCGGGCTTGCATCAGACCTCACAGCAGGGCTTCAGTATTATCTTGAGCATATGATGGATCATGATGAATATCTGAATACGCTTGCTCCAGGCTCCCCTGCGGCTGATGAGGATCGTCATCTGCTAACACTAAGAATTACAAAGCTATTAGTGAATCAGAACCTTACATGCTCCATGTTTACATATTATTCACCATCTGATGAGGATATATATATAAGACCAAATATAAGTTATAAATTTACAGACGACCTGAAAGGCGAGGTGGGGGCAAATATCTTTTCAGGTGAATATCCCCATACCTTTTTTGGGCAGTTTCATGAAAACACAAATGTTTATGTGGCTGTAAGGTACAATTATTGATAAATATCAAATCTCAGTTATTGCATCTGCCCAGGTTATCGCCTCAAGAAAACTCTGGGGGAGCTTTTCCTGATTTACCATATGGCCTTTTGCCAGTTCATTAAACCTGCCCCAGTCACCCCTCTCATAGCTTTTTGCTATTTCAAGGCAGTAAGATAATTCTCCCGTATTCTTTACAAGGGCATTCTTGATGTTTTCAGAAAGGGGCAGCTTAGCCATGACATTTTCCATTGTGTCATCAAGTATTGCGTCAATAGATGAAAATATCCCAAGGGTAAAAAGCTCTGATGCATTTTTACATGACTCTAAATATCTTGCCATCAATTCGCAGAATTTGGCCCTTATTACCGATGTGCGTATCAGCTCATCAGGCTTGTTGTCTGAAAGCTTTGCCATTGCAATAAGGGATAGAAAGCTTCTTATTCCTCTTTCACCGAGCATTACTATGGCCTGTTTAATAGATGATATCTCACTAATCCGCCTGTAATATGCTGAGTTGATATATCTCATCAGTTTATATGACATGGAGACATCCTTTGATATGATCTCCTCCACCTTTGAGAATTCAAAATCAGGCTGATTTACCTCTACCATGATCTGGAGCAGGTTTATTTTTGCCGGTGAGATGTCTCTCCCCTCAATCACCTCGGGCTTGCTGAAAAAATAGCCCTGAAAGTATTTAAAACCCATATCAAGGGCCTGATTAAACTCTTCATGTGTCTCCACCTTTTCGGCAAGGAGCATGAGGTTATATCGGCTCAGTTTATCCATGGATCTTAAAATCTGGTCAGGTGGCGTTGCCTTAAAATCAAACTTGATGATATCTGCAATCTCAATAAGAGGGGTGAGCTCTTCATTATAAGAAAAATCATCAAGGGCGATTGTGTAACCCAGTTTTGACAATTCAATGCATGACTCAACAACCTCTTTTTGAGCCTTTACATCCTCAAGCACCTCAATAACGAGTTGTTTGCTGGAAAAGAGTTTCGGCACCTGGTTGATAAGGAGTTCCCCGGTGAAATTTATAAATGCCACTCCCTTACCTATAAGTTTTTCAATGCCTATATTAAGGAAGCTGTTTGAAAGCACCTTTGATGTGGCTGTATTTCCATCTATACCGGGAAACAGGTTTTCCATGCTGTCTCTGAAGAGCAGCTCATAACCGAATATCTTTTTTTTCTGATCAAATATGGGCTGCCTGGCTACATATATATCCATTATAAATCTCATAAAAGGTTAAAACAGGATTTACCCGGGTATGATTCTGCAAAAAGCATACCCTTAAAGCCCACTTTTTCTTACAAGTTCTGAAGAGAAGGGGATTTTCCATATCTAATTGATAATCAATGGAAATATTAACTTTAAGACCTTGCAGAGGAAAAAGAGCTAGCAGTAAAGGGAAACTATTTGGCAAGAAACGTCATTTTTTTCGAATATGGGGCGTCAAATTTATATTGATTTTAAAACCGGTATATTATTAAAGGTACAAGGCGCAGGGCACAAGGCGCAAGGGAAGAAAAGAATCATGACCGTAGGGGCAGACCTGTGTGTCTGCCCTCTGTTATATGATTGATATGATTGCAATGAGACCTTTTTTCAGGAAAATGGCTATGGGTATGAAAGATATTCCTACATCAACAGATTTTATAGAATCCTTTTTAAAAGAATCAGAGCTTCCGGCGAGCAACTATAGTGTGTCACCCCTTGCAGGCGACGGGTCAAAAAGGCTTTTTCAGAGGCTTAAACCTGCGGAGGCAAAACAGACCTTTATATTTATGCAGAATCCGCCCAATGACGAATTTCTCAAAAAAGAGAACTATGCATATCTTAATATAGGAAACCACATGCGCTCAAAAGGTCTACCTCTCCCGCGTATCATAAAGCATGATCTTGAGAAGGGTTTTTTTATACTTGAAGACATGGGTGACCTTACCCTTCAGGAGGAGGCACTTAAAGGCAGCCGGAGGATAGAGTTATATGAGGATGTAATTGAAATCCTCCTGAAACTACAGGTGGAAGGGAGAGAAGGTTTTGATACGTCATGGTGCTGCCAGACCCCTTATTATGATGCTGCCCTCATGAGAGAAAAGGAGGCGTGGTATTTCAGGGATGCATTTTTAAGAGATTACATTAAAACAGATATTGATCTTTCCATGCTGGATAAATCATTTGAGCACATCATATCTTTAGCAGAAAAGGCGGATAAAGGCTTTCTGCTCTTCAGGGATTTTCAGTCACGAAATATCATGTGCCGGGATAAAGGCATCGCCCTCCTTGACTGGCAGGGTGCCCGTCTTGGCCCACTTGCCTATGACCTTGCATCCCTTATTTATGACCCCTATGTTGATCTTACCACGGATGAAAGAAGACATTTATTTGAAGTATATTCATCCAGACTAAGGGAGATAAAGCCTGAGGCTGTTGAGTCACTTAAGGAATATTTCCCCTGTATTGCAATAATGCGTAATCTCCAGGCCATTGGTGCCTACTCATTTCTTTCATTAAAACAGGGGAAGAGTTATTTTAAAAAATATATCCCGGTGGCATTAAAATCTCTTAGAACCTTGCTTAGTGAAATATCCAACAAACAGGTTTCGCCACTGCTTAATATTGTTAATAACCTTGAGGTATAGCTTTCAGCAGTCAGCTATCAGCCATCAGCTAATCTTTATTCTCCCACAGGTCTTGGCGCAAGGGTAATCTTAAACCAGATCTCCAGAGAACCGTCATCTGATCCGCCCATCGGGCCTCCAGGCCCAGGGCCTCCACCCATGCCTTCGCCACCCATGGGCCCGCGGCCACCCATGTCACCACCTCCTGGCATACCACCATCGGGCATATCACCGCCACCGCCTCTTCCGCCTCTATCCATGCCTCCACCCATTCCCTGAGGCGGGCCTCCGCGTTTCATGCCGGAAGTCATTATACCCATGCCTATCTGGTTCAAGGCCGATGGAGTGACAAAAAAGGCGGTGTTCTCTTTTTCAACAAAAGGTATCTTAAGTTCATAGATGAACCTGTTCTTATCATCTGTTCTGCTCTTCACCTCTATGCCCATTTTTGCTGCCTTTTCAAGATTACAGGTATAACCTTCATCCTCTTCGCCAGATATGATTTTTAACATGGTATCCATGATTGGTTCACGGGGGGCCATTTTTGAAGCAGGCATATCCTTCCCTTCCATTTCTTCAGGCATGCCTGGAGGCGGACCGGGCATATTGCCATCTCTTCCGTGGGGCATCCCGAATCTGCCTGGGCCACCACCTGCAGGAAAACAGAACCCGAGTTCCTTTTCCTTTCCATCCTCCTCATTAAACCAGATAGTCAGCCCCCTGCGTTCAATTTCTTTCTGTATGTCCCTGTCCATTGTCTGAAAATGGATATAGATATTTTCACTGTCATTATAAATCCCCATACAACTGCGTGTCTTCTCATTATAAAAAAATGGGTAATTGGCCCAGTCCGTATCATTCCCATCAATTACAATCTTTTTTTCAAGCCATTTACTCTGTAATTCCACAGGCGCTTTGCAGCCATTTAAAAGCACAACAAGAATAATCAGAAATAAAAATGAGACGCCTTTTACTTTATTATATTGAGTCATACTGCTCCTCTGGTTAAATCTATATAGTCGTTACTGATATGATAAGGTTACATGATTATCCGATCATCTCTTTATGTTATCAAGGATCACATGCTCTTTTACGAGCCAGAATCCCCCATGCCTCATTTCGATAAATTTTTCACCATCTATTACAAGCTCCTTGCCTGCATCCGAATGTATAAAATCCATTGCCCTTTTGAATGAATCAAGATCGTCATACCACATCTCAACAATGCCGTCTCCCTCGTACTCCAGACTAGGCATATCAACAAAATGATTCTGTACATATTTTCTTACACCCGGTATGAGCCGTGCCGCAAGCGGTGCATGCTCTTCCTTCCAGTACCTGTTGTATTCCTCCCTTGTCATCCCTGTTTTTCTGTGTGCAAGCGCAATGGATTTGATCATGATGGTATCTCCTTTATTTTTTCATGGTTTATATAACAGACAACAGGCACTTTCAGGCTATTGGCATTCTTTGTCAATCCCATTTTTTCAACTGCCATTCACCTCTTGTAATTATCATAAACTTTTTATATCCTCGGTATCATAAAAATATAGGGGCTGTACCCCTTTAACACCCTTTCAAGAAGGAGAACAAAATGGACAACTGCATTTTCTGTAAAATATTAAAAGGTGAAATACCAAGCTTCAAGGTATATGAGGATGAAAAGGTATATGCCTTTCTGGATATAAACCCTATTTCAGAAGGGCATACCCTTATAATACCCAAAAAACATGCACAGGATCTGTGGGATATAGACGGTGAATCCCTTACTGCGGTTCACCTTGCTTCAAAAAAGATAATGGGTGCCATTAAAAAGGCCCTTAAACCTACAGGCGTTGTGGCAATGCAGCTTAATGGTAAAAGTGTGGGGCAGGCGGTATTTCATTACCATCTTCATCTTGTTCCAAGAT
Source organism: uncultured Desulfatiglans sp. (assembly GCA_964499695.1). GTDB lineage: Bacteria > Desulfobacterota > DSM-4660 > Desulfatiglandales > HGW-15 > JAAZBV01. The sequence continues at coordinate 7,539 of CAZCMD010000069.1, read as the reverse complement.
ATGAGGGAACACCACCTCTCCCTGTTGCACGCTGGGAGATTACACCCGGTAATATGGAAAAGATTAAAGAGACCACAGAAAAGATAAAGGGCGCTATCGTTTAATATTATAGGTTTACGGTCTACGGTGTGATGTACAAGAAATACGGTCTACAGTTTGAGGTATAAGGTCTAAGGAGTATTCACCGTAGACCTCGCACCTTATACCGTAAACCTGATTATTTGTATGTGATGCATCTGAAACCTGCTATATTTGAGGGGCTTTTGGGGTCAAGCAGGAATTTTGATGTGAGTGTAATATTTTCACCGGAAACCCAGCTTCCACCCTTGGCAATAAACAGCACATTACCCTCCTGAGACTCACTGCTTGCGGTCCATTCAAGCACGTTTCCCAAAAGATCGTATATCTCATATTTATTGGCTGCCTTTTGATATTTTTCAACAGGGGTCGTGTCACCAATAGCAGAGGCCTCTATATTACATTTCTCTTTATCCGGCTTTTTACCCCAGGGATAATCAAGCCCGCTGGATGTCCGGGCCGCTGCCTCCCACTCCTGTTCGGTAGGGAGCCTCTTACCTGTCCATGCTGCAAAGGCCATTGCATCTTCAAGGGTCACCTGCACAACAGGGTAATTTCTCTTTCCATGAACTGTACTACCGGGGCCATGAGGCTGATACCAGCAAGCCCCATCCACCTTTTCATGGTTAAGCGCGGAGTTCCACTCAAGTATCTTCCTGCCGCTCTTTTCATCTATCTTATACCTGTATCGCCCTTTATATACATTACCATAACCAATGCGTTCTGCTGTTGTCACATACCCTGTTTTTTCTATAAAGAGTTCAAAAAGGTTATTTGTTACAGGAAATTTGCCAAAATAAAAATCAGGGAGTTCTATATATCTCCAGGTTTTATTTTCTGCTTTTGATGGGGCGTTTACGATAAGAAACCTTCCCCCGGGGACCAGAAGATACCGGTTATAATACCTTTCAGTATCGGATAGCATCTTATCAAATCTGTCCGCTAAAATAAGGGCCTGTTCCTTCCCCTCTTCGCTCAGGTACCCTGTGGTATCATAATCCTCAAGTATCTCTTCCAGTGAATAATCATCATCCTCAAGGAGCTCCGCTATCTCATCTTCAGGAACCTCCTCCAGCTCATCTTCCGGTATCTCATCAAGGTCATCAGACTCAATAATTGGCTCATCTACCGGCTCTTCTGTAATCTCATCTCCAGGGATATCTTCCAACTCCTCCTCTGGCACATCTTCAAGCGCATCCACATCATCAAGCCTTTCTTCAAGGGGTTCGTCAACGAATTCAATATCATCTTCGTTAGCCTCCTCAAGCTCATCCGGCGCTTCCTCTATATCAACCTCATCAACTGGCAACTCTTCTATATCATCGATAGGTTCTTCCTCAGCCTCATCGTCGGGGAGTTTCTCAAGCTCTTCTTCAGGGAGTTCTTCAAGTTCATCCACCTCATCCAGAGCTTCTTCAAGAGGCTCTTCTATGACCTCAACTTCATCTTCAGGAACTTCCTCCTCAAGCTCATCCGGAACATCCTCTACCTCTACCTCCTCAAATTCATCATCCTCTATCTCATCAACTGGTTCTTCCTCAACATCTTCTTCAGGGAATTCTTCAACTTCTTCTTCCGGTATATCTTCAATTTCATCCACCTCATCTACCGGCTCATCAAGGGGCTCTTCTATGACCTCAACTTCATCTTCAGGAGCCTCTTCTTCAAGCTCCTCCTCCGGAACATCCTCTACTTCAACCTCCTCAAATTCATCATCCTCTATCTCTTCTACCGGTTCCTCATCTGTATCATCAATGAGCTCTTCCTCCAGCGCATCCTCGGGGAGTTCTTCAAGTTCTTCTTCCGGTATATCTTCAATTTCATCCACCTCATCTACTGGTTCCTCAAGAGGTTCTTCTATGACCTCCACCTCATCTTCAATAGCTTCCTCCTCCTGCTCCGGTGTATCCACAACCTCAATTTCCTCTAATTCATCATCCGCTATCTCCTCATCAATAGGCGCTTCAACAATTTCTTCTTCAGGGATCTCCTCAATCTCATCTTCCGGGACCTCTTCGGTATCTCCTTCAAGAAGCTCCTCCTCTATTTCATCCTCTGGCAGTTCCGTAAGTTCCTCTAAAGCCGCATCTTCCGGTTCATCCGCCTCATCTATGGGTTCCAGGGCTACATCGACTTCACCTTCATTAGAGTCATCGAGCTCTTCTTCAGGCACATCCTCTAACTCAAGCTCCTCATATTTATCGTCTGTCTCATCGACTGGCACTTCTTCCTGAACAATAACCACATTTTCATCAATAGGTTCCTTTTGCACAGGGGTTGCCTCAGTTGATTTGGCATATATAACATTGCCGGCATTACTATCCTCGCTTACAATCGATATCCCGACTTTGCCGGAAATGTCCTTTATCAATTCCTTGAGCTGCTCAAACTTTTCATTTGCTTCAATGCCTGACTCCTTGTTTGAGATAAAATCATTAATAACACTTAAAACATCCGTAATCTTATCAAGGGGGATCTGACTGTTGCCGTTACCGCCATACGAGAATGACTCAAGCATCTCGCTTTTTGCCTCATCAGACATATCAAAGATATTTTTCTGATTGATTATAATACCTTCTTTATTGAGCCCGCCGCTGTACAGGTTTTTAAGGTCAGAATTTACTGTGGATTTTATGCTGTTAAAATTTTTTCGTCTGCTTTTAATAAGAACAGGGTCCTCCCCTGTGTCCCACAGGGTCTTTACCAGAAAATCAGTATCTATCTCATCTATTGATTCGACACTCCCCCCACGTGAGTGATACTGTTCAATTATTGTATTGATGAGTTTTGATTTTAAAGAATTCTTGTTTATATATCGCAGGTTCTTTAATGCCTCATCAATCCCTTCATATGTTACAATCGGCCTCAAATACAGCTCCTGAGTAATATTCCCTGTCTAAAACAGACTTTTATATTGCACCAACTAAGACTTTTAAGCAGGAATCGTGCCTGTTTTAAAAATGGGTTGTAGAATCTCATTTTTGGTTTTTTGATGATCAATCCATGTTGCAACCCCTTGTAACCATTGTTTTTGTCCGTACAGGTCTTATAAAAAGGCCGGTAAAACAGCAGATGATGTCATTATTTTGACGATTTTTCGCCTGATCCGATATTTTATATAGTGATTGAGCCGTATCAGCCCGCTAAAAAGATGGCATAATATTTGCAAAAATTAGTTAAATAAATATCCATCAAAAAGCAGGAGATGATGACCGGGGCGCATCACTTTTATGGGAAAAATAATATGTATTTCAAGCCAGAAGGGAGGGGTCGGAAAGACAATAACCGCGGTTAATCTTTCCACTGCCCTTGCCCTTGCTGAAAAAAAAACCCTGCTTCTTGACCTGGATTTTCAGGGACATGCTACAAGCGCAACATCAGGTATAAATGGAAAAGCAGGAAAAGGTTTATATGATGCTCTTGCAGGGACAGTTCCTGTTAACGATACGATAATAAATTCAGATATAGGATATCTGAAACTGATCCCGGCAGATACAAGGCTCTTGGGCGCAGAGCATGATCTCAGGTTAAACATTAACCGTGAGTTTAAGCTTAAAACCCTGCTCGACAGAGTAAAAGAAGAATATGATTATGTAATTATAGACAGCCCCGGCGCCTTCAGTTTTCTTGGAATAAACGGATTAAATGCGGCTGACTATATATTAATACCTTTGCAGTGTGAGTATTTTGCCCTTGAATCCCTGGGGCAGTATTTTACGGTTTTCTACGGGCTTAAGAAAAAATACCAGGCAAGGGCTGAGATTGGCGGGATACTGTTAAACATGTACGATTCCCATGAAGCTGTATCCTCTCAGATAGCAGGTGAAGTCAAAAAAGGTTTTCACGGCATGGTTTACAGGACCGTAATTCCAAGGTGCCGGAGCATAAAAGAATCTACCCGCCACGGGAAATCAATAATCCTGACTGATATTACATCAGAAGGGGCAAAATGTTTTATTTCCCTTGCAAGGGAGATAATTGGATCCATGCATTGTAAAGAGGAGTAAGATATGAAGGTAACAAATTCAGAAATAATAAAAAATGGCGAGCAGGAATTGATTGATGCTATTACTGCCGATCTGGACTGGGGTGCAATCGAGAAGATTATCCTGAAGGAGCATAACCTGGGGATTGAAGAAGATATAGAATATAAAAGCGGCGATATTGTTGCAGTGGATAACCAGATTGCCTACAGACTCGACTTTGAAGTAAAGGTGAACCTCTCTGTACTGCTTGATAGATACGGGGATTACCTTTCAGTAAAAATCAACAGCAGAAAAGAGGGTTCTGGTGAAGAGGCCAATACAGCAACTGACAATGGCACCGATGCCATTAATGATCTCTCTGCAGGGACTCCTGATGACATGGAGCAGAAGGTTGATAATATACTGGATAATATAAAGAGAGCAGCCTGAAACAGATCTGGAAAAGATAAAGGATAAACAGGAATTATTATGGAAAATGATATTTTGCAGCAAAATGCAGAAAAAATAGAAGCCGGTGATAATATAGAACAAGCGGGTAATCAGGCCGATGGTGATGGCAATATGCTTCTGATAAAGGAATTTAATGATATTCTGGGGATACATATTGAGCATCTCCTTGGCACCAAATATGGTATCGATGAGCTTGAGTTGAATATTTTTTCTGTCTCATGTGTTGTGCTCCTTGCAACACGCGAAACAGAGATAGAGACCTTTCCCGCATCACCCCCGCCACGCTATACAGAATCGAGCCTGATTGAAGAACTCGCTGAAATGAGTATTGAACCGGAAAGTGATATCAGCAAAGTCATAGAGGATATGACAACCAAGAACTATCTGAAGATTACTGATGAGCGTATATTCTGCAATAAACCCATGATCAGCATGGCACAACTTTTTGATAAAATTTTCCCCAATATGCCCGGCCTTAACCTCGTCGCATACTTAGGACAGATGATAGATGAGGTTACCGCAAAAAGAAAAACACGTGAGGAGGCATCAAGGCAGTTTAATCAGATGCTTACCATACAGGGAGTGTCTGTTAATGAGGCTGCGGCAGCCAAGGCTCCTAAAAAGAAGTTTTCGCATCTGAGGGTTGGAGATGACACCCCTGCTGAAAAAATGGTTAAAAGACCGACAGTTATTCCTGTGAAACCGGTAAATATATTCAGCCAGCTCAAGACAGACAAGGTCATAAAACCATCTCCAGCAGTCAAAGACACTCCACAGCCTCCTGCGGTCATTGTTTCAACAGCAACTCCAGAGATATCCGGAACCTCTCCAGAAGTAGATAAGGGACAGGAAGTACAGAATCTACCTGAAACAGCCATTCCTGCAAAAGATTTTACACCAGTGAAAAATGTGCCTGAGACAGGAATGCCGACACATGAGGATGATCATCCGGATACAGTCTCTGAAGATTTTGAACCTCTTGATGATAAGGAAATAGAGGACAGGATACTTGAATTTGAGGCACAACTCGGACTTAAATGCCCGTTATGCGGAACAGGCAGTATCAAGACAAGTGAAACTGCAAAGGGAAAGACCTATTATCACTGCTCAGACAGCGGCTGTACTTTTATCAGTTGGGGAAAACCCTACTATATTGATTGCCCGAAATGTGCAAGCAACTTCCTGATTGAGGTTACAGACAGCAGCGGAAAAAGTTTCCTGAAATGCCCTAAGGCCACATGTGCACACTGGCAGAAATTCCCATGGGAGATGTCAGGAACTGATACTGGTGAAACAGCCAGTGTTACTGATTCAGGGGGTGTCAATGCACCCAAAAAGCTGGTACGCAGAAGAAGAGTCGTTCGGAGAAAGAGATAACTTCTTCAAGGTTATGTAAAGGAACAGGTAATATCTTTATTATCAGGAAGGGTTAGAAATAGGTCTTACAGACATTACCGAGCATCCTGCCTTGCGTATGACCCTTTCTGTGGTTGCCCCCACAAATAATGATTCGACAAGGCTGTGCCCCCTTACCCCCATAATTATGAGATCAATATCCTCGACATGTGCAAATTTTATTAGCTCTTCATGGGCAATGCCTGAAAGCAGGCGCGTCTTAGGTTTGCACCAGTTATATGCCTCCTCAGGCACCAGGGCTTCGAGCTGGTCTTTAAGCTGCTTGTGCAGGCTTTTCCTGATCTCTTCACGAGCGTCCTGAACAGATTTAGGGATATCCTTATAACGGGGGGTTTCAAGCACATGAACTATATAGAGATCCGACTGGTATTCCTGTGCCAGGGCCAGGCCATATTCAAGGGCAAGATTTGAATCAGCGGAAAAATCAGACCCGACAAGGATCCGGTTGAACCTGATTTCCTTTTCCTTTGTAAGTGCAGGATCATTTTCAGGGCCGTGAACCGTAAGAAGCGGGCATGGAAGGCTGTGCATCAGATGCTCTGTAACAGAACCAAGCACAAGCCTTTTAATGCCTGACCTGCCTCTTGTTGCCGTTATGGCAAGGTCAACCCGGTTTTCCTGTGCAAGACGTGTAATTTCATCTGCGGCATTGCCTATAGTAACAAGCGGTTCCCATTCTATGTTGAATTTTTCCATAATACGTTTCATGCGTTTATGGGCATAATCTTCCATGTGAGTCAGTTGTGATTCAAAGGCATATGTGGCTTCTCCGTACATGGTGGCAGAAGAGAGATCAATGGTATGACATATATAAAGCTTTGCCTTATACTCCCTGGCAAGGGAGGCCCCGTAAAAGACCGCATGATTGGATAATTCTGAAAAATCGGTAGTGCACATGATCTTATCAAGCTTTACACGCATTTTTCTGACCCTCCATAAATTTTTATATATAGTTACCAGAGGTAACCGATTTAAGCAATAGAGAAAAAAGCTATTGAAGCCGAATAAAAAAGTCTGTAATAGATACTGAAGTGGTTGAACACCGCCTTTCCATCTTTCTCCTGAAATTACTTGATCTGTTGAAGGTTGTAAACCCGGAATTAATAAACGATATGAAAAACAGTTACGCCAGCCTGGTAAAGTATATCACAGGATTACTGCCATAATATTTTGCCTCTTACCTAGCGCCCTTCGCCTTACACCTTGCACCCGTTTTTTATTCCTTGACATTAATATTTTGACACTCTATTATGAGTAGAATTTCTACTCGTATTAGGAATGAAAATGAATGACCTTTTTTCAGGATTAATAGCTTCAAAGACAAGGATTAAACTCCTTGTGAGGCTGTTTTTTAACCCTGAAGCGAGATCATACCTGAGAGAACTTGCCAATGAATTCAATGTCTCAACCAATGCAGTCCGGGAAGAGTTAAACCAGTTAACAGGTACAAAATTTCTTGAGTCAGAAAAGGATGGCAGGCAGGTCTATTACAGGGCTAATAAAAAACATCCCCTGTTTCCTGAACTTAAGTCAATGGTAAACAAGGTAATGGGGCTTGACCAGGTTATAGACAGTATAGTGACAAGGTTAGGGGACCTTGAACTTGCCT
>CAZCMD010000068.1:10958-24027 GCA_964499695.1 uncultured Desulfatiglans sp. | reverse complement strand
AACCATCTGCTGCGTAACCTTACATAAAACTTGATGAAAACATACCCGGTAAGACCTGGGCATTATGGAAAATGGGGTAAGGTATGTCAATAAATTTTGGGGGAGTGGGCGGGTAAAAAGCAGGTGTGGGCAAGCAAATACTTACTCCCTCTCCCTTATCCCTCACATGGGCGGAGGGATAATATATAAGAATGAGCAGCCTTAGTAAAAATGATAAACATCTAAAGATATCTGTTTAAGTGGACGACCAAAAAAATAAAGCGATTCTGACGATGACTTGATCGATAGCGCTCAATTTTTATCTCTTTTAATTCAAGAACTTTGTCAATTTGTTCTTCAGTCAATCCAATATCTACTTTTGGAATTTACATCTATCCTCTCCTTAAGGCAAGGCTGCTGCTAACGTCAGGCGTCAGAAGCATCAGCATTAGCAGGCGTTTTTTGCACGCCCTGGTTATGCGATGAAGCAGTATCCTTGCCCTGTGATTGATCTTCAGTGGGTGTGTCTGCTTCAGCCTTCTTCATGAAGTAATAACCAATAGTAAGAGCAATTATGATTGCCGCGATCCCCAAGAGGGACATGCTACTTGTCACCTTCATGTCCAGGATGATGACCTTTCTGGCAATGGCTATGATCGCCACCGAAAGGACGACCTTATAGTGCGCTATGCCTTGGGTAAGGTAGGTCTTCATGATTGTTTCTAGCAATTCGATTCCAATGATTACCAGCATGAACAGCCCAAACAGATCAAGCAATTGATCTACTGAAACTATAAAGTAGGGTGGTTTCGTTATATCCTTGACGATCTCCCAACCGAGATCAATGGTCGCTAATGTAAGTACGAGAGCCATCATGCCCATGAGGATTTGAATCAGTAGCCGTTCGAACTTCTTCAGTAGAACAAGCATTTGTTTACCTTCCTTTCATATATCAAATTATTAAATAGTACTATTCAATTCCTCTGTAACCTGTATAAATACCTGTGAAAACATCCTTTAAACTTGATGAAAACATATCTGGTGAGACTTGGGTATTATGAAAAATGGTGCAAGGTATGTCAATAAGTTTTGGGAGTGGGATGGTAAAGAGCAAGTGGGGGCGAATAAAAACTCATTCCCCCTCCCTAATCCCTCCCAAGAGGGGAGGGACATAAAAGAATGAGCAACCATGGTGATGAGGTTAAGGTTGTTGAGTTGGGGTGGTAGTAAAAACTGGATTCCCCGGTTCAGGCATAACCTATGGCGTCGGACGAGAACGGGCTCGGGCGATATCTGCTCAGGGGCTTTATCAATTATTTGATAGCATGAAACAATTTTGACTTTCAGGAGGTCAAATGATATTTTTATATAAAAAATGGAGGAAGTATTATGCAAAACACCTTTGACATCGCTCATCTTTCAAAAGAGGATAAGCTTAAAATTATGGAGGACATTTGGGAAGATTTATCAAAAGATTATAAGGAAGTTGAATCCCCAGAATGGCACCATGATGTTCTTCAGGATACAGAACAGCGGCTGGAATTAGGTGAGGAAACGGTAGTAGACTGGGATACCGCCAAAAAAAATCTTCGGAAAAGGTTTAAATGAAGATACGTTTACTAACTTCTGCAATTAATGACTTATATAATGGAAGAATATCTATGAAAAACAGGGTGAGGATTTAGCCCCTTCATTTACGTCGTGATCCCAAAATGATCAAGCGTTCATAGGATAATGATCAAACAGATCGCGAAAGCTAATAATCCTATTCCCATGGACTACATGAGAGCAAGGGGCAGTTAACGTCGACCACCTCAACCCGAACTTGATGTCGCAATTTGCGACTTCAAATTATTAAATACTTCATTATTCAATTGAAACATGAAATCTTCTGGAAAATTAATTACACCATCCTAAGAACGTCTTGATTTAACACAATGTTTTAAGTAAACTTATCAGTAACTTTTTGCACAGGAGAAATATAGAGACAATGGAACAGATTATTAATATTCATGTAGAAAAATTACCCGAAGGGGTTTTTCTTGCTACTTCAGACGATGTACCTGGCCTGGTAGCTCAAGGCAGAACTGCTACAGAGGCAATTGAGATTGCCCGCGATGTCGCAAGAAAACTCATGGAAGCACGGGCTGAAAGAAAAGGTACCTTAAATCTTGCAGAGATCAAGGATTCTTTCGATTACCCTCTGATAGTGAGTGCATAATATGGGAAGATTGGCAGGTTTTCGCTATCGAGATATAACCAAAAGGCTCAAAGAACTCGGATTTGCTTTTGACAGGCAAGCGGCAGGCAGCCATGAGATTTGGTACAACGAAATCGTTGATCGATATACAACTGTCCCCAATCATCCAGGTGATATGCCTGAAGGAACACTTCGTGCTATCCTTAAGCAGGCAGGCATTGCTCCTGATATATTCCTGAAAAATAAATAAAGAGAAAAACCTTCAATCCCCGTGCCCTCCGTGTCCTCTGTGGTGAAATGAAAGATGGGTTCTGCTATCTATTCCCATACCCATTAAAATGAACCCTCTCATATTTAAGGCTTTCCTTTTTATGAGGAGCCAATTTTTCTGCGGGGTAACCGATCGCAATTATTGACAGCACTGCCATTTCATTAGGCAGGTTAAGGATTGAGGCCACATACTCGCCTGATGTAATATCTTCGGAATAGTTTCTTTTTCTTAACTGTATCCAGCAGGCGCCGAGGCCAAGAGATTCTGCCGCAAGATAAATGTGGGTTGAGACGATAGAGGTGTCCTCTACCCAGACATCACTCTTGTTCTTATCCGCGCACACCACAATAGCAATGGCAGCACCCTTTAAAAATGAGGACCCATGTTGTTTGGCCTTTGAGAGTTTTTCAAGTAACGCCCTGTCATTAACAACAATAAACTCCCAGGGATCTCGGCCCATTGAAGATGGCGACCTTAATGCCGCCTCTATGATTGTATCAACCTTTTCCTCTTCCACAGGCTGGTCTGTGTATTTTCTTATGCTCCTTCTTTTTATTATTTCAGGCATTACCATTGTTTATTTCTCCTTTATTATCATGCTGGTTAAATTAGCAGAATCACCCAATGGTGTCCATTAACAAAGTTGGTCTAGGGGGCTCCAATATTTTCCGAATGGCAGGCAAGGCTGATCAGTCTGATCCATCTGATATTTATCGCACCCTGATTGACTTTATCCCATTAATAGGTAAATATCGGGAAAAGGCTGGGAAGCTTTATACTTTGGTTAATAAAACGGAGAGAATATGAAACTGGAGACTATTGAGGCGCGCGATCTGCCGGACGCATGGTTTCAGTGCGTATACCGGATACTTGAGGCCGGTACAGAGTATGTAATAGACAGGGGCAGCTTCAAGGGGCAGAAGCGTCTTGAGTATGACTATATTACTGTTCATATCAAACATCCTGGCGTGCGCCCACTTATACCGGATATCCCGCCTGCGCTCGGTATCCCAAACCCTGTTGCAGAGGGGTACATAGAGGAGTATCTCCCTTATCTTATGACCTCGGCAAAAAAACCGGGTGAGGACTATACTTACGGCCAGTACCTGGAAAAGCAGATAGAAGAGGTAATCCGCATGTACAGGGATGATGGCCACGGCACAAACCAGGGCTACATGACTGTTGGTGAGCCTGATGCCATATTTCTTAATGACCCGCCCTGCTTAAGGGGTATAGACACCCGCGTAAGAGATAACAAGCTCCACTTTATGATCTATTTCAGGTCATGGGACCTCTGGAACGGGTTCCCGGCAAACCTGGGCGGTATCCAGCTCTTAAAGGAATATATGGCATCATGCATAGGTGTGGATGATGGCGAGATCATAGCCGCGAGCAAGGGGCTGCACCTCTATGACTATGTATGGGAGCTTGCAAAATTAAGGACCATGAAGGAAGGCAAGTAAGGGGAAGATGAAGACAGATTTAAAGTCCCTGTCCAATGCCGAGACCGTAGAATGGGTGAAAGGGCTTGGACTTGAACCCTACAGGGCAGGCCAGATAAGGCAGTGGCTTTTTCAGAGGATGGCAACCTCGTTTGATGAGATGACAAATATCTCCATCGCAATCCGGGAAAAATTAAAAGAAACAGCCTTCATCACACGCATAGAAAAGGTGAAGACCCTCATATCAGAGGATACCACTGAGAAGTATCTCTTCAAACTTGATGATGGTAACCTGATAGAATCTGTGCTCATACCTGAAAAGGATCATATGACTTTATGCATTTCATCCCAGGTGGGGTGTGCCATGGGGTGTACCTTCTGCCATACTGCGCGTCAGGGGTTTAAGCGAAACCTTACAGCAGGGGAGATCATCGAACAGGTTATAGAGACCCAGAGGGGGATGGCTGACCCTGATAAACTCACAAACATCGTGCTAATGGGCATGGGTGAGCCACTTGCAAATTATGATGCGGTTATTACTGCCATAAATAACCTGATAGATCAGAATACCATCAGTTTTTCACACAGAAAGATCACCCTCTCCACCTCTGGCCTTGTCCCCAATATTATAAGGCTTGGTAAGGACTCGCCCGTTAACCTTGCAGTGTCCCTTAATGCCGGTGATGATGAGACCAGAAACCGCATCATGCCGATTAATAAGACATACAACCTTAAAAGCCTTATCGCCGCATGCAAAGAATTCCCCCTCGCAAACAGGAAGATGATCACCTTTGAATATATCCTCATGAAGGGCATCAATGACAGCCCGACTGATGCCCTCAAGGTAGCCAAGCTATTAAGGGGTGTAAGGGCCAAAATAAATCTTATCCCCCTTAACCCCGGCCCGGACCCAGCCATGTGCGCCCCGTCATGGGATGAGATGGTCAGGTTTCAGGATATACTGGCGGAAAAAAAGTACACAGTGATCATAAGAAAGAGCAAGGGACAGGATATACTTGCCGCCTGCGGCCAGCTTAGTGGTAAACATCAGGCCTAATTTTAACTTGCTTTTAAAATTCAATATGTTAAGGTACGCAACCTGCTTTCAGGCAGGATAGAACTAGCTTTATGAGGGAAATAAAAATATGATTAAACTTGATTTTAAAAAGGGAGACGGATTGGTCCCTGCTATTGCACAGGATTATAAGACCGGAAAGGTGCTTATGCTTGCCTATATAAATGAGGAGTCATGGAAAAAGAGCCTTGAGACAGGCGAGGTGCATTACTGGAGCAGGTCAAGGAGCGAACTCTGGCACAAGGGCGGCACATCCGGTAATGTCCAGAAGATAAAAGAGATATATGCAGACTGTGATAATGACACGGTTCTGTTTGTTGTGGACCAGATCGGCCAGGCAGCATGCCATACAGGCCGTGAGAGCTGCTTTTATCAGAAGATAAATAATAGCGGCAAGGTAACCATTGTTGGTGATATAATATTTGACCCTGAAAAGGTCTATGGGAAAAAGTAAATAAACTTTTGCTGAAAGCTCAAAGCTGGAAGCAGAGGATTTTAAAATCTTAAGAGGAAAAAAATGAAAAAACTAAAACTGGGTATCCCGAAGGGGAGCCTTCAGAATTCAACCCTGAACCTGTTTGAAAAATCAGGCTGGAAGATAAATGTTGATGGCAGGAGCTATTTCCCTGCAATCAATGATGATACAATAGAGTGCACCATCTGCCGCGCACAGGAGATGTCACGCTATGTGGAGAGCGGGGCGATTGATGCGGGGCTTACCGGCCTTGACTGGACAATGGAGAATGAATCGGATGTGGTGGTAGTGGATGACCTTGTCTACAGCAAGGTAAGCCAGAATCCGGCAAGGTGGGTGCTTGCAGTGCCGAATGATTCAGACATAAAGGAGTTAAAAGACCTCCAGGGTAAAAAGATATCTACTGAACTGGTGAACTTCACAAAGAAATATTTTAAAGAAAGAAACATTGATGTTCATGTTGAGTTTTCATGGGGCGCCACAGAGGCAAAAGTGGTCTCAGGTCTTGCGGATGCCATCGTGGAGGTAACAGAGACAGGCAGCACCATTAAGGCACACGGCCTTAAGATTATAGATGAGCTGATGAGGTCAAATACCCAGCTTATCGCCAATAAAGAGTCTTATAAGGATGAATGGAAAAAGGAAAAGATAGGCCAGATAATACTCCTTCTTAAAGGTGCATTAAGGGCGGAAAAGATGGTGGGGATCAAGATGAATGTGCCTGAAGAGAAGCTTGAAAATGTGATAAGCCTTCTCCCGAGCCTTAACGCACCCACAGTCGCACACCTCTACAAATCAACATGGACATCCGTTGAAACGGTTGTGGATTCAAAGGTGGTGCGTGACCTTATCCCACGGCTTATCAAGGCCGGTGCAGAGGGTATTATAGAATATCCTCTGAACAAGGTAATCTAAAGAGAACGGACAGGTTTTCCATGACTAAAGTTTCAGCCCGTTCACAGAATATCTCTTCCTTTATCGTTATGGACGTGCTTGAACGCGCCCACGAACTTGAACAGGAAGGTAAAAATATTATCCATCTTGAGGTGGGGGAGCCTGATTTTGCCACGCCGCCGCCCATATCCGAGGCGGCAATAGAGGCAATAAAAAATGAGGAAACCCACTACACCCACAGCCTGGGCCTTCTTGAGCTGAGAAAGGCCATCTGCGAACATTATTATAAAAAATATGGCGTGGAGGTAGACCCTGACAGGATAGTGGTGACTTCAGGCACATCGCCTGCTATTTTCATGATCTATTCGGTGCTCCTTGACCAGGGGGATGAGATTATCATCTCAAACCCCCACTATCCCTGCTACCCGAATTTTGCAATCTTTCTTAAGGCTGTTCCATCATTTGTGGATGTGTTTGAAGAGGACGGGTTTCAGTACAGGCCTGCTGAGATAAGAAAAAGGATAACAGCGAAGACAAAGGCGATAATAATAAACAGCCCCTCAAACCCCACAGGCACGCTCCTCTCGCCTGAAAGGATGAAAGAGATTGCAGGAATAGGGCCAATGATAATATCTGATGAGATATATCACGGGCTTGTTTACGGTGAAACAGAGCACAGCATCCTTGAATATACAGACAGGGCCTTTGTGGTTAACGGCTTTTCAAAGCTCCATGCCATGACAGGGTGGCGGCTCGGATATGCCATTGTGCCGCCTGAATTCGTGCGGCCCATGCAGAAGATACAGCAGAATTTTTATATATCAGCAAGCAGTATTGCCCAGTGGGCAGGGATTGCAGCCCTTACAAAGGCTGATGCGGAGATTGAGCACATGAGGTCGATCTACAATGAGAGACGGGTTTACATGATAGAGAGGCTGAATAAAATGGGCTTTAATATCCCCTTTGAGCCAAGGGGTGCATTCTATGTGTTTGTGAATGCAAGGCATATAGCAGAGGACTCTTATAAGCTCGCCTTTGATATACTTGAAAAAGCAGGCGTGGGTGTGACACCCGGCATAGACTTTGGTAAAAATGGCGAAGGCTATCTGCGGTTTTCCTATGCCAACTCGATTGAAAATATAACCGCGGGCCTTGATCGGCTTGAAAAATACCTGAAGGAAAGATAGATGGATGTAGCATTTATAAAGAGCGCATTTGAAAAGGGGCACTATCCGCCACCTGAAAGGCCGGAGATCGCATTTGCCGGGAAATCCAATGTGGGCAAGTCATCGCTCATAAACGTCCTTGTAAACAGGAACAAACTCGCCAGAACAAGCTCCACACCAGGAAGGACACAGGCCCTTAATTTTTTCAATATTGGCAGTAACCTCTGTTTTGTTGACCTGCCCGGGTACGGGTTTGCAAAGGTGCCCCTTAGTATAAAGGCCACATGGGGCAAGATGGTTGAGACATATCTCAAGACCCGTGAAAATCTCAAGGCGGTTATTGTGATCATGGACATCAGGCGTGACCTGTCAGAGGATGATGTTAACCTTATAAACTGGCTTACGGATTTTAAAAGGGGCATTATCCCGGTTTTAACCAAGGTGGATAAACTGAACCGCAAAGAGAGGGATACAAGGACAAGGATACTTGAAACCGCCCTCGCCCAAATGAATATTGATAAACCCATCCTCTTTTCTGCCCAGACACGAGAGGGGAGAGATGAGATATGGAAAAGGATAGAGGGAATTTTAACCGCTAATGCACGCTAATGAACACGAATTTTATTTCCAAAGAAATATTAGCGTTTATTCGCGTCCATTCGCGGTTTCTTTATGCGCTAATTGTTTTTTGTTAAGACATCTCTTTTCCACTCTAATCTAGTTATCCCAAAATTGATAAGAACCCCGAGAGGTAGTTGGGTTGCCTTTAGATAATTGAGGATTTGAGCCTCCTCTATTTCGGTAATCCTTTTTATTGCCTTGATTTCTACTATTATTGAGTTAAAACATAAAAAATCTGCATAATATTTTTTAGTAAGTTTTTGCCCCTTGTAAATAATTTCGATTTCCTTCTGCGATATAAAGGGTATTTCTTTTTCGGTAAATTCAAGCTGCAGAGCCTCTTCATAGACGGCTTCAAGGAATCCGCAACCAAGTTCATTACTAACCTCCATTGCAGCGCCAATGATTTTATAAACTTCATCTTTGAAAAGTAGGTCATGTTGATTGTTGTCCATGAGATACTCCTTGTTGAACCGCTAATGAACACTAATAAACGCCAATTTTCTTGAGGTTGAAATAAAAACATTAGCGTTTATTCGCGTTCATTCACGGTACCTTATTCTACATGCTGCCTTGTTAGCCGCTAACATATGCCAATGAACACCAATTTTTGTAATCTATATAAAAACATTAGCGTTAATTAGCGTCCATTCGCGGTTCATATTACAGCAGATACTCGGTCTTAACATTCTGAAGGGCATGGAATATATTGCCTTTTATCTTCCTGTTGGTCTTATAAAGGGTGTTAAGCATATTTTTTATTTCTTCACGCTTTGATTTGCCTGATGTAGGGCAGCAGGTCTCAATAGTGGGGAGGTCCATCTCCCTTGCATATCTTCTTATTGTATGCTCATCAATCATGAAAAGGGGCCTTATCACCCTTATCTTTCCACTAAAAAAATCCTGCACAGGGAGCATAGTGCTTATAGAGCCGCCATAGAATATGTTTATAAAGAGGGTCTCTATTATGTCATCCTTGTGATGGCCCAATGCGATCTTGTTGAAACCCACTTCACCGGCCAGTTCAAACACATATTTTCTCCTGCGCCTTGCGCAGAAAAAGCAGGGATTTTCGCGGTTTTCTTCGCTGTGTGCCCTTGGCCCGAAGTCCCCGGTTATTATCCGATAATTAAAACCATGTTCCTCAAAATAGGCACGCATCCTGGATGCACTGTCCCCGCCAAACCCGGGGTCAACATGCACCGCCAGTATCTCATATTTAATGGGAAGCCTCGCCAGCCTTTCGCGCATGAGCCAGAGGAGTGACATGCTATCTTTTCCTCCTGACACGGAAACAAGTATCTTATCTCCCTCTTCGGTCATGCTGTATTTATGTATGGCTTTACCCATGAGCCTCTTCATCTCTTTATGGGCATACCCGCTCATCTGTAATCCCGAGCCCCAAAAAGCCTTGTACCTATCCTGACTAAGTTTGCCCCCTCCTCTATGGCGATTTTGTAAGAGTCTGACATGCCCATGGAGAGATATTGCATCTCGACCCCTTCGATATTTTCATTTTTTATATGGTCGAATATCTCCCTTGTTTTTCTGAAACAGGGCCTGAGCGCTTCAGGGTCTGTTGTAAACGGTCCCATTGTCATGAGCCCCATGACCCGTATATTTGATAGTGTTGTGATCTCTTTTATGAGAGGTATGGCGCGTTCGGGCATAACACCTGTCTTCTGATCCTCCTCTCCGCTGTTTATCTCTATGAGCACAGGCATGGTTTTACCAATATCCCAACATGCTTTATCCACAAGGGTGCAGAGCTTCATGGAATCTATTGTCTCTACCATGTCAAAGACGGTTACCGCCTTTTTGACCTTGTTCTTCTGGAGGTGCCCGATCATGTGCCACTTTACCCTGTTGCCTATTTCATTATAGGCCTGCTCTGCCTCCTGCACATAGTTTTCACCCACTATGGTCAGCCCGGCGTCAATTGCTTCCATGATCTCGTAAGGCATCCTTGTCTTTGCCGCCCCCACAAGTGTTACCCCTGCTGGCAGCTCTGCAATGATCTTTTTTACCTCTTCCCTGATCATCCCTCTTTCCCCTAAAGCCCCTTTTCTAAAAAACTTTCCAGAAATCCCTGTGGACCTCAAGGACATGCTTAAGGGCAGAGTCAACATTGTTTTGATTAGCCCTGGTGATAAGCGCATTAACATCGGTCTTTGTGATATCTGTTAACTCCTCAAGAACTGATTTTACAGAATTTCTCTGGCCCCTGATATCATAGCCACCCTCAAGGGTTATAACGAGCTTCCCATTACAGCAGGTATCAGCAATATCCATCAAAACCCTTGTAAGACCTGCAAACCCCTGGGGCGTAACATTCATATTACTCAGGGGGTCATGCACATGGATATCAAACCCGGCAGAAACAAGGATCAGCTCCGGCTTGAATGTAAGGGCAATTGGTTTAAGTACCCTGTCATAGATGAATGCAAAGTCGCCGTCGCCGTATCCTGTGGATAGCGGCACATTCACCGTGTACCCTGAACCCTTTCCTGCACCAACTTCACCGTATGAACCGGTACCGGGATAATATGGGTACTGGTGGGTAGAAAAATAGAGGATCGTTTCATCCCTCTCAAATGAATGCTGTGTGCCGTTACCGTGATGCACATCCCAGTCAACAATAAGCACCCTGTTAAGTTTCAGGCTTTTTCTTGCGTACATGGCGGCAACAGCTACATTATTAAAGAGACAAAAACCCATTGCAGCAGACCGTTCCGCATGATGTCCCGGAGGTCGGACAAGGGCAAATGCATTGTCTATTTCACCGGCGTTCACCAGCCTTACTGCCTCGCAAAGCCCCCCTGCCGCCAGCAGGGCTGCCCTGTATGAGCCCTTTGAGGTCTGTGTGTCAGGATCAAGATATACGGTTTCGAGCCCGTCAGTTGCGGCTATCTTATCAATGTATTCAGGTGCATGGATATTCAGGAGTTCATCCCTTGTTGCCTCCCTTACAGGCACATTGATAAAAATATCCTTCATCTCGCTGTCAAGCATCCGGTATATCGCCCCAAGGCGTTCAGGGCACTCAGGATGGCCCTCACCCATATTGTGTTCCAGATACCTGTTGTCACGAACAATCCCGGTCTTTCTCATTTCAAGCCTCCATATCAGAAATTAATAATTGGGCGCAGCTTCCTGTACAAAAAATAACCTGACAGGGAGCATATACCTGAATATTAGATATTTTAATAGCAAATGAAACTCTCGCTTGATTCCCGATAATAAGTTTTGATACCATAACCGACATAAAACATTAATAAAAAAGGTGCATTTTTATGTTTTTTTTTATTGCCGGGCTTCAACCAAAAATAACCTTTGTTGATAAAGAGCCGATGCTCTGCCCTTCATGCGGCCTTATGAGGGCCAGACATAAAAGGGTTGATCAATATATCTCCCTGTTTTTTATACCAATTATCCCTGTAAAAAGGGGAGACCCCTTTCTGTTCTGTGACAGGTGCGGGTTGCAGTCTCCCGGGGTGGTGACAGGGAATATTTACGGGTACAACTCCCCTCTCTGCAAAAACTGCGGAAGGATAATCAAAAAGGATTTTATCTATTGTCCTTTTTGCGGGAAATCATTATAAAGTCGTTCAATAAAAGTAAATTATCATGGAATATTTGTAGAGACAAGGCATGCCTTGTCTCTACAGGACAATTCGATATCTGGACTTTAATATGAAAACCTGGAGTCATAAATGAAGAAAAAGCAGAGCGTACAGAATGAAGAGATATTAGGCCAGATGGAGGAGCTTGCAAAAAACCTCGGCATAACTGTCAGGTATGAAAAGATCCTGAAGGAAAGCGCCTTCTTCCCCGGGGGGTTCTGCAGGGTCAAAGGCAAAGACCTTATAATAATAAATTCAAAGGCATCCCTGGATGACAAGATAGAGATAATGGGAAGGGCGCTCCTTCCCTTTGATCTGAGCCAGATATATGTGCTCCCTGCTATCAGGGAGCTTATTGACAGTTTAAGCAACAGTCTGCCGGCAGTTCAGCCGGAAGAGCAGCCGGATTAAACACCCTTTTTACCCTTCTGTCTGTTAGTTCTTTTATAGAGTTCAAGGTATCTGGTAAGGGCTAACTTCATCTCCTTTCTTTCACATATCTCCTGGATACCTCTGATTTCATGGTAATAATCAAGGTGATTGTAGATATCCCCGGATATCCTGTGCAGGGCCTGCGACCTTACCAGGTTTTCATCCACAGGAAAACCGCGGGACTCCATTACCCTGGGGCCGGTAAAGATTACCAGGGCACCCGGTTCTGCGATTATTATATCCCCCAATGCGGCATAACTTGCTATGGCCCCTCCTGTTGCAGGGTCTGCAAGGATGGAGATATATGGAAGCCCGGCCCTTTTGATCCTTCCCACCGCCTCTATGGTCTTTACCATCTGCATAAGGGCCGATATACCCTCGTAAAGCCTTGCACCTCCTGAACAGCATACGCTGATAAAAGGCAGGTTCTCCTGTATGGCATAGTCAGCCGCCCTTCTGAATTTCTCGCCAAAAACAACGCCCATTGAACCGCCGCTGTAATAGAACTCACTTATTGCCATGACAACCTGAAAGTGGTTTATCCTCGCGCTGCCTGTAACAAGCGATTCCTTGAATCTTGACCTCCCCTCCTGCCTTTTTAAGAAATCCCTGTAGTAATCGGTAAGGCAATCTCTTTCAAGGAGATCATCCACAGTAAGGTTCCGGTATAGTTCATGAAAGGTGCCCTCATCGCTGAGACACTCTATCCAGTCCTCTGCACCCAGGGTATAGGAGTATCCGCATTTCGGGCAGACATAGAAATTCTTCTGAAAATCATTGAGGGCAATGAGTTCCCCGCACCCTTCTGTACGGCTTTCCTTTCCTGGAACGCCGCCACACTCTATGAATTCCTGATCTTTATTTATCTCCTGAGTCCTGCCGTAGTCGTCA
>CAZCMD010000068.1:0-10948 GCA_964499695.1 uncultured Desulfatiglans sp. | reverse complement strand
TTGCTGGAATAGTTGACGATCTTTATATTGGGAGGCACCCTCCTGAAAAAGTGCTTTATGGGCGTTTCTATATAACGCTTAATATCGTGCAGGGTTCCGCTCCCCTTTAGAAGCCCGAATTCTCTTGCCCTCTCGCCCCTTTTTTTCAGGAGCTTTTTTATCTTCTGCTTTGAAAGGTCTTTAATGGCCTTTGTAAGAAACTCATTTACATAGCCTGCCATCTCCTCTCCGTTTGTTACATTTTGGGCTGATGGGACAATACGATCAATCACACCAAGTTTTTTCAGCTCCTTTGCCGTGGGCTTGAGGATCGTAAGGGCATCATTTATCCTTTCCGCATCCCTGAAAAGTATGGATGCCGTGCTTTCGGGCGGGGCAGTTGCATAAAGGGCATCATCCATCTGACCCCTTATATCTGTATACTGTATTGCAAGGGCGCCGCCGCTCCCCCCTTCACCTATAACAAGGGATATAGTCCTTACCGGTATGGTAATGAACTCCCTTATAAGGTGTGCGATAAAAAATGCCTGGAAATGTCTTGCTGATTCCATTGAGATGTCTGCGCCATAGGTGTCTACCATGCAGAAGATATATGTCTTTTCGAGGTCTGATGCCCGTACCTTTTTTAGTATATTTAAAATTATGGAGTGATCCCCTGATGTGAGCATCCCGTAATTGAGCTTGTTCAGGTCAGCCTGACTCTTGAGGTCCATAAGCCTGGGTTTCTGCTGACCTATGACATAAAGATCCTTTTCCATAAAGGAGCAGGTACCGGCAACAAGAGAGCCATTGCCAGTATCTATCTTTTTAAAGCCCGGAAAGAGCCTGTCAATAAATTCCGAACTCCTCGGACGCATGGGGTGCCTCGTACGCTTTTTAAAAATATCTACAAGATCCATCTTTACCATATAGATATCCTTTCAAACAATAAATATGAGAACAGTGACAAGGCCACTGTCTGAACAGTCTGTTCTTTTTACCATATTCCCTGCCTGAAATACAGACAGAAGAAAAGAGAGGGTTTAACATGCTTTTCAGACAGGATCAAGTCTAATTATCAGGCGATATTCCTATAGTTATCAGCAGGTTAAGGCTTTACCTCCTCTTTATTGTCACCCTCATCCTTATTATCAGGGGCTGTTTTTGCCCCCCCCTTTGCCGCATTACCGATATTTTCAATAATCCTTATGGGGGTAAGAATCGCCCTTTTGAATACTCCAATGAGCCCCTTAAGGTTTTCTGTCGGGACGATAACCATCTTGGGTTTGCTCCAGGGGCCGGTAATATCATAGCCCACTGTGAATAGCGTCTCATTATCCTCTACCAGTATCCGGCCAACAATGGGTATATGGCTCAGGACATAATCAAGATTCCCCAGGGGCTGTACAAGTAGCCTTATATTGTGTGTCTTTAGGTCAAGGCGCTCCTCTCCTGAACCCACTGCGTTAAAGGCAGGGCTCTTCATGACAAATTCCTCTGTCTTTAGCACCCCCTTATCTATCTGGGCAGTCCCCTGCAGGCTGTGGAAATAAAAACCCTTTTCATCCTTCATCCCCTCAGGCCGCTCCGTAAACTTGTCAGGGATGTTGAGGGTATCAAGTATCTTTAGAAAGACCATCGAATTTTTTAAAAGCCCCTGTGTTATAGTGAGGCCATCTATTTTACCGGAGAGGTTTTTCACTATCCCGTTTTCTTTCGGGCCTTTGATTTTTACGGATGAATCCACTGCAAGTGTGCCTTTGATCTCTATATCATTAAACCCCGTGTCAGAAAGGAGTTTATCTACAGGCTGGTTTTTAAGACTTACCCTTCCTTCTATATCTGTACTGCCTGATTCCCCCCTTGCGATTCGTCCATTAAGGGAGATGTTACCTCTCTCCAATTCAGCCGCAAGGTTTTTTATGGAGATATCCTGATCCGAGACATCCATTTCCGTGTTCAGGCGCCTGAACGCAAGTTTTCGCCAGACACCCGATGAGGCATTTATTTTGAGGCGCAGGTCAGGCGTATTAAAAATTTTGCCGTGGCGCACTGTATTCGTCTTATCTTCATTCATGATCAGGCTGGTGAGGTCCAAATATTCGGAAGTTATAAGGAGCTCTGCCCTTACCCTGCCCCACCCGTGCAACATGCCCTTCATGTTTAGCTGATTCCCGTCCATGTTCATGTCCCACTGATTTATAAACCCCTTATCACCGGCAAGATCCATATAAAATGTAAGGTCGCTTATAGAGAGAGGGAAAAGGCCCTTGGCAAGGGTGAGGCCCTTTCCTGTGACATTACCGGTAATCTGCATCTCCTTCATACCCTTTTCCGTGAAGGATAGCTCAAGGTTGCAGCCAATAAGGCCTGTAAAGATATTTTTCTTCCCTCCTGTCCTTATCTCAATGTCCTGAGCAGAAAGCTCATTGCCCTTGATCTTGAGGTTATTAAGCCTTTTATCCATGATGCTGTAATCACCTGTCAGGCCAATAAGGGATTTACCTATCTTTATCTCTATACTGTTAAGTAAAAGCCGTTCACTGTCAGGCTGGAGAAGATCAAATGATATATGGTTCCCCCTGCCAATGGCATTGATCAGGAGCGTGTCCGATTCCATTACAAGATTTTTTGTGTCAAACTCGCCAGTGTATCTGTATGAATCTTTCTCCCTTGTAACCGTAACCTTTACAGGGATACCTTTCCTGAACCTGAATGGGAATTTACCGGGCATGAGCCCTGCCTGTGTGAAGCTGTTCATATCAGCAAGGCCGTTTATTTCTGCACCAGTGAACTTAGGCTCATTCCCTGATATCTGAGCAGAGCCTGCCACATCAAAGGTCATATCGCCGAAGAGCCCGTTCCCGTCAAAACTCCCTGATTCCTCCCCTGGAAAATGAAATGATATCCGGCTGAATATTAAGGGAAGATCAAGAAATCTTTTAAGGTAGATGGTGTCTGTGAATTGAAAATCCCCCTTAAGTATCCTGGGGCTTTTCCAGTCTTTTCGGTAACCGATGACAGTTTTAGTTGAAAGCCTTCCTGAAAGTCCGCTGTATTCATCTATTCTGGCACGTGCAGTTTCAGGGATGACCTCAAGATAGCGTTGGGTTAAGAGCTCCTGGATATCAAAATCACCCTCAACAGGTATGGTAAAAACGGGGATTGGGGCTGTCAGCCCCTTAACCTCAATAGAGGCATTATTTATCTTTGAGGTGCCGAACACCCCGGTGAGATTTTTTACAGCCAGGTTATTATCCCTTATATCCACAATAGCGGAGACCCCTGAAACAGGCATCTGTATGCCCATGTTAGCTATGGTGAATGATTCACATGTAACTGTTAACCCTATTACGGAACTGTTTTTTTCATCCGAAATCTTTTTAAACTGGTCAGCTCTTCCTTTTAATATAAGCTCATCCAACCTCACCCTGCCCTGTTCAAAAAGAGGAAAGAGTTTATCCTTAAGCCAGGAGGAGGTTATTTGAAAAGGGAAATACCGGCTGAAAACCTCTATAGGCATGAACTGACTTTTTCCCTTTAGTCTGAAAAAGGGGTTAGCCATATCTCTAAGGTCTATGGTTGATGAAACGTCAAGATCAAGATCCCTGTTTTTCATCTTGAGTGAGGTAACCTCTATAATTTTATCTTTTAAAGAGGCGTTAAGCGTGCAGTTCAAAGAGGGGAGTTCAAAATCCTTTGACCTCTGTTTATTGATAAGGGTGAAATGGGCATCCCTGATTTTGATAGCCCCATTCAGGTTAATGTCCTTTGCAATACTGCCTGATATATCAAGGGCGCTATCCATGATGCCCTTTTTCATCTTTACATGTTTTACTGGCCAGGGCATCCATTCAAGGGGGGTGCCATCCGTTTTCAGGCTTACCTTCAGGTCGCTTTCACGGATATCATCCGGATCAATCTCAGCGGTGCCCTGTACATTAAATCTGCTTTTTTTCCCCCTGTACCCGGTTGTTCCACTGATAGATATTTTTACAGAGTTTAAAACACTGTTAATGGGCTCGACTCTGACAGAGAGTTTTTGTGCCCCCATGCCTGAAGGCCCGTCTACCAGTATTTCAACATCCTCCATCTCAAGAAGCCTGAAACCACCGGTAAAAAGAGAGGATATATCAAAAGAGCCCTTTTTCTCTTTTCTGATAAAGGCCATGATATCCTTTTCATCGAGCCTTATTACAGGATGCCTTATATCAACAATGTCCGGGATAAAGTGACCTGTCAGAAGCCGCAATTTACTGAATCGAAAATTTACACTGACGGCCTCTATGCTGTGGCTTGTGCCTTTAAATTGTATCTTCACATCCTGTAAATTCACGCCGGTAACGCCTAGGATATCGAACCCCATCTTTTCTGCCTTGATATCCATGCCGAGCCTGTTACAAACATCCTTAATAATGTAATGCTGAACATCAGGTCTCTTAAGGAGATGATTTAAAAAAACAAGGCCGGAAAGAAGAATAAGCAGAAACAGCAAACCAAGGAAAATATATTTACGATTATTTCTGCCGGTTTTCATCTTGATTACTTTGACATTCAAGGTTTTTCAGACTGACCCATGAAGGAGAAATACTCGGCGCATATCCTTCTGTGATCAAAGGCTATTGTTTCAGGCAGGTCTTCTGCCATAAAAACCCTGGCAGATACGGCATCGTCTGCCGCCTTTGGTGTTCCCTCTGCCTCTGCAATAAATACCATCGTTATGGTGTGGTGTCTGGGGTCTCTCTCAGGCGCAGAATAGGCCCTGAATTGAGATACAAGCCTTACATCAAGGGATGTCTCCTCCTTTGCCTCGCGTACTGCCGCCTCTTCAAGGCTCTCACCGTAATCTACAAAACCGCCCGGTAAGGCCCAGCCATAGGGCGGGTTCTTCCTTTCAATAAGGACAATGCCCCCATTAATGCGTATAATGATATCCACGGTGGGAAAGGGATTTTTATACCTGAATATGGTCTTTCCGCATTCAGGACAAATAAAGGAATCTTTCATTAAATGCATCCGGCCTAAAGGTTATACTGCGAGATCAGCCTTGAGAGGTATGTCCTCTGGATATCCATGATCTTGGCTGCCTTGCTCCTGTTTCCGCCCGTATGATCCAGGTTTATCTTTACAAACTCCTTTTTGAATTTATCAAGGGCGTCCTTGAGGGTTAGACCGAATTCAAGGCCAGGTTGTTCCATGTCATGCACGCCTATGGGCAGGTCTTCAGGCATTATCTCATGCCTGTTCCCCATAACAACAGCCCGTTCAATGGCGTTTCTTAATTCCCTTATATTGCCCGGCCAGTTGTATTTCATCATCTTTTCCATTGCGTCCTTTGATATCGTAAGGTTCGGGAGACCGGTCTCCACCCTGAACATGTCCAGAAAATATTTTGCTAAAAGAGGGATGTCGTCCTTCCGGTCACGCAGTGGTGGCATCTGGAGCTGAACAACATTAAGCCTGTAAAAAAGGTCTTCCCTGAATTTTTCTTTTGCGATCTCCTTCGGGAGGTCACGGTTTGTGGCTGCAATAATCCTGACATCAACGGAGATGGGCTCAGTGCCGCCGATCCTGTAAAACACACCCTCCTGTAATACGCGCAAGAGTTTCGCCTGCATGCCCGGAGACATCTCGGCTATCTCGTCAAGAAAGATGGTGCCGTCATCAGCAAGCTCAAATTTACCAACCTTTTTACCTATAGCACCTGTGAAAGAGCCCTTTTCATGGCCGAACAGCTCGTCCTCGAGGAGTGTTTCCGGCATTGCAGCGCAGTTAAGCACCACCAGGGGCATGGTCTTTCTGTGACCAGACTGATGTATGAGCCTTGCCAAAAGCTCCTTCCCTGTGCCGCTTTCACCTAAAACAAGTGTGGTGGTCTTTGAATTGGCCACCTTCAGGGCATCAAAGATGACGGTTTTGATGCTCTTTGACTCACCTACTATTTTATACTTGCTGAAAAGTTCCTCTTTAAGATCCTGGTTCTCACGCTTGAAATGGTCTATCTCCCTTGCATTGTGTATTGCCCTTGATGCCAGGTCCGCAATGGACAGTAGCATCTTAATATCTTCCTGGGTAAAGGAACCGCCGTCCTCCTTGTCTATCAGTTCAACAACCCCTATCACCCTGTCATCCACCTTCATTGGTACGCAGGCAATAGAACGGGTCTTAAAGCCGGTATGCTCGCTGATCCTCTTATCCCACCTGGAGTCAAGGCTTACATCCGGTATCAGGAGCGGCTCACCTGTCTGGGCAACATACCCGACAATGCCCTCCCCCATGTTGATCTGGAATTGCCTCACCTCGCTACCCTTTTCACCTGTAGCCACCTTGAAAAAGAGCTTTTTACTTTTTTCATCCAGGAGGAGCAGGGAGCTTGCCTTTGCCGTCATCATCCTTGTGGCACTGTTGATGATAAGTTCAAGCAGTTCTTCCTGCTTCAGGATAGATGATTGAAGCCATGTTGAAATTTCCCTGAAATAGGAGATCGGAAGACCGTGAGTATTTTTTACATCCATGTTGATTTCCCCCCACTTACCGGTTATAGATTAAATAAATCATACCCTTAGTAACAGATATGGATGATAAAATAGTTTTTTAATGCACAGCGTATACTTTTATTTACAAGAATGCAATAAAAATATAATAATAGTTATATTTGTATATTAATTTGTATATAGATATATTCATTTACACAACCAGTTGCGGACAGGTATACAAGAGAGTAGCATATATGCCGTTTCAATTGGTAAATAACCTTTTTTCAGACATAGGCTGGTGTCGTGTCAACGATGTACTGCCTTAAGGTGTCATTTCGACCAAAGGAGTTTAAATGTTTTATTTTAACATAGTTACATGGCTCGGCCTTGTTGCAGCTTTCTGCACAACAATATCTTTATTACCGCAGGCAATAAAGGTGATTACCCAAAAGCAGACAAGGGATATCTCGTTAAGCATGTATATAATTTTCACATCCGGCGTTTTGCTCTGGCTGATATACGGTATTTTAACAAAGGATATACCTGTAATCCTGGCAAATGCAATTACCTTTGTCTTGAGTTCTATGATACTGGTATTAAAGATAAAGTATAAATAGTGTCTATTAAGAAACGAAAAAAGGTAGAGATAGCCGTAGGGGCAGGCCTGCGTGCCTGCCCGCAGACGATGATGCAGGACATGGATACAATATTCAGATTAATGAGGATGAAAAATGGAGATAGAATTTAAAAACAGAAAAGAATTTCGTAAGTGGTTGAAGAAAAATGTAGAAACATCACTGGGTATCTGGATACGATTTTTAAAAGATAAGAGCAAAGATTCAATAACCGCAGACGAGGCATTAAATGAAGCTTTGTGCTTTGGCTGGATAGACGGGCAGGTGAAGTCCGAAGGTGACAGTAGTTATATAAAATATTTTTCACCACGGACTAAAAACAGCAAGTGGTCTGAAAAGAATAAAAAGACAGTGAAGAAACTGAGAAAAGAAAAGCTCATGACCGAGTATGGTGAACGCGAAATTATAAAGGCTGTTGAAAACGGACAGTGGAACAAGGAACAGAAAAAACCGGATATAAATAAGCTGATACTGGATTTCAAAGAGTTGCTAAGGAATGATTTGAGTCTACTAGAAGAATATGAGAAAAAGCCGATGTCGTTGAAAAAGCAATATGCAGGTTTTTACTTTGATGCTAAAACTGATGAAACTAGGAATAAGAGACTTGATAAGATCGTGACCGCTATAAAAGAAAATAAAAAAGGGATGCTGTTTTAAAACTCTCCCCAACGGAAGGAATACAAAATGAGGTTTTCTCATACAAATATTGCAGCAAAAGATTGGAAGTTACTCGCTGACTTTTATATTAAGGTGTTTGAATGTAAAATCAAACCGCCAAAAAGAGAGTTGTCAGGTAAATGGCTGGACAAGGGGACGGGTTTAACAAATGCTAAACTGGAAGGGGTTCACCTGTATCTTCCCGGTCATGGAGATAATCCCCCGACCCTGGAGATTTTTTCATATGAAGAGATGTGTAATACAACGGAGATAATGGCCAATTATAAAGGTATCACCCATATCGCGTTTGAGGTTGAAGATGTGGATGCAACCATGAAAAAGGCACTTGAAAACGGCGCAGGTAAGCTAGGAGAAATAGCTGAAAGAGAAATAGAAAATATTGGTATTTTAAAGTTTGTGTATCTTCGCGATCCCGAAGGTAATATTGTAGAGATACAATCATGGAAAATATTTTAAATCATTCCTGGAACAGTTCTCAATATTCAAAAACATCTGATCTTCAGGCTGCTGTTGCCGATGAGTTGATAAAAAATCTACGGATCAAACCTGATGAAGATATTCTCGATGTTGGCTGCGGGATAGGCAATATTACAATGAATATTGCATCTATCGCCTCTAAAGGACGTGTGCAGGGTATTGATAATTCTTCCTCAATGATCAAGCAGGCAAATAAAAAATTATTATCAGGTAGTTTGAGCAACATCAGCTTCAAGGTGATGAATGTAATAGACTTGAATTTTAACAGGCAGTTTGATGTTGTTTTTTCAAATTCAGTATTTCATTGGATAAAGAATCAGGAGAAGATTCTGCACGCAATCCATAGATCCCTTAAATCAGAAGGCAGACTTGGTGTGCAATTTCCGCTTTTGGATGAATCACATCCGATGATAAGCGCAGTAAGCGCAGCGATTAGCCATCTTGACTTGAAGCATCATTATGTCAATTGGGAGTTCCCCTGGTTTGTGCCTGAATCCGCAAATAAATATTCTGAACTTCTTAATCGATGTCGGTATAAAAATATTATGGTTAAAGAGGCTGAAACATACTATACTTTTAATAGCACATTAACCATGATTAACTTTTTCAAGTCTGTTGGACTTAAGTTAATGATGGAGCCATTATGTTTAAAAGATAGAATATCACTTGAAAAAGAAATAAATAACCTTGTAGAGCAGCACACTAAAGGTAATCAAATCAAATTACCCTTTCGCCGCCTTTACATATATGCAGGTACTTGAATTTTATTAACCTTATTATTGAAGCAAATTTGCACTATATTAATATTTATGACAGATCCCATATCCAGATTTGATGATATACGCCCGTTTGTTGACAGCGAGGTCCCGGCTGTTATGAAACGCCTGACGGAAAATGACCTGCTTATCTCCTCTTTCCGTATTATGAAATGGCCCTCATGCCCTGAACTGCTGAAAGGCATTGCAGACTGGCTGGTTAAATTTTTACTTAAGAAAAAGCTCTCACGGATCAGGACTGTGACAGAGTTTCAGTCACGAATAATCGCCAATTTCCTGCTTAAGAGGATTATAGAAAGCTCATCTGACAGCCTTACCTACTCGGGTATTGAGAAACTGGACAAAGGCAAATCATACATCTTCATGACCAACCACAGGGACATAGTGATGGACCCTGCCCTTGTGAATTATGCACTCTATGTAAACGGGTTTTCTATCCCCTACATTGCCTTTGGGGATAACCTGCTCTTAAACGATGCGGTCTCAGACCTTATCTGCATCAATAATGGAATAATTGTAAAAAGAGGCCTTGCCAGGAAAGAGCAGATTAAGGCATCCATGCATCTTTCCGAATACCTCAATCATCTAAGAAAAGAGGGTAACAATTTCTGGATATCCCAGAGGGAGGGACGTGCCAAGGACGGGATTGATCAGACAAACCCTGCAATTTTCAACATGTTCTATCTATCTGAGCGTAAAAAAGAGGGTGGTTTTGTGGAATTTATCAGGCAGTGCAACATTGTCCCTGCAGCCATATCCTATGAAAAAGACCCATGTGACAGGCTCAAGGCGTGGGAGCTGTACAGGAGAAACAAAAAAGGGGTGCACATTAAAAGGAAAAACGAAGACCTGATCAGCATGTTGGTAGGGCTTTCAAGAGATAAAGGCAGGATACATATCAGTTTTGGGGCACCTCTGGCAGGTGATTTTGAGGATAAAAACGCCCTGGCAAATGCTATCGATAGAGAGATACATACGTTATATAGATTCTGGCCCAGAAATTTTATTGCATATGACCACCTGTTCAAAACAGACAAGTATTCTGACAAATATACTGAAACAGAAAAAGCGGGCTTTCTTAATGCATACAATAACCTTAAGCCCGAGGTCAGAAACCTTGTGTTTACAATATATGCAAACCCTGTTTGCAGTTTTGAATCATACTCGCATACAGGGTCAGAAGACAGACAACAAGTTAGATTACAGGGAGTCTGATATCATGAAAAAAATGACCCTCTGGGGTGTCGGCCCAAAAATCATGTTCCCAGGTTATGCCATTTTGGTTTTATTGTCCTGGCTGCCCCTGAAGTTAAATATCTCAGAAATATTACATGTCCCAAAAATTTACCTGATAATCGCAGCAATTATCTTAATCGGTATAGGTATCCTTATTCTCGCAAAAGCCAGCCCAGAGATAAAAAAGGCCCTGAAAGCAAACAGGCTTATTACGACAGGATTATACTCGCGTATTCGAAATCCCATGTATACCTCTCACATAATTTTTATTATGCCGGGGGTCTCGCTTTTAATAAATAACGCCTTGGTTTTTCTTTCTATTATT
This sequence comes from uncultured Desulfatiglans sp., assembly GCA_964499695.1. Lineage (GTDB taxonomy): Bacteria > Desulfobacterota > DSM-4660 > Desulfatiglandales > HGW-15 > JAAZBV01. Next base: position 366 of record CAZCMD010000068.1, on the reverse strand, counting down.
TTTACATATTTTATTTTTATGATCCTTATCCCCAAAGAAGAAAAGGACCTTGAAGATAATTTCGGGAGCGAATACCTGCAATATAAAACCAGGACAGGCAGGCTGTTACCAAAATTATTAGATTAAGATCTAAGAAGTTGACATCAAACTTAAATGGTTGCATTATGGTTGCATATTGAAACCAATGGAGAGGTGAAAATATGGCAACAGTAACAGTTAAAAATATCCCGGAGGAGCTTTACAACAGGCTTAGGTCAGTTGCAGAAATAAACCGGAGGTCTATCAATAGCGAAATAATAGTATGTATTGAAAATGCTGTCTCAAGTCAGATTATAGATCCTGATGAGATGCTTAAAAATGCTCGCA
>CAZCMD010000067.1:20233-24069 GCA_964499695.1 uncultured Desulfatiglans sp. | reverse complement strand
AACCTTAAAGGAGACCTTATTTCTCATTTTATCGAATAATTATTCGCCCCTACAGTTTTACGCAGTAAGCCTTTAACGGTTCAGTCGACAGACAATCCGGGAGGTGCCTTATTTTATAATCCCCCATCTTTTAAACAGAAGGGTGTAGAATTTTGGCTGTTCGAAATCCGCCTGCATCAGTTTGGTTAAATGGACATACCCGAGTCTGATCTCATCATAGTGTCTCAGCCCTTCCACCAGGATCTTCGCTTTATCTTTTGTCAGCGAGAAAATAATTTTATTTTCATCAGTCAATGCCCGCTCCTGTTCGCCCGGATCAGGGATAGTAATCATGTAGCTTTGTTTACCCTCAATCAGAGGAACCAGGGAATAGATACAGGAGTCTATAGGATCAAATTCAGAGGTCACATGGACTCCTTCCTTGTATTTTATCGCCATCAAGATATTTCTAAGTTGAGCGTTGTTGGAATAAATAAAAATTACATCCGGTTCAAATGTAGTATTCCTCAGGGGCGCCGTGAGGCACCCGATATATTTTCCGGCCTTTAAGCATGGAAATGTCATATTTTTTGCCAGTTCCGGCTTTTCAAGAAAATGGCCGAGGAATTTTGAACCCGTGCCACCCAGGGCCTCCTTTATTTCCGGATCATCATCGAATTGAGGATTATACAGGCCCCCTTTTTTGAAAAAGTCGGGTTGATCGACCAGACCATAACCGATGACCGGCGCATAGCACCAGTGGTCTTCTTTCAGCATTGCCACTGTTTTGCCCTCGCGTCGCGCCAGTGAGAATGCCTGGCATTGGGCAATATGCTGATTACGATCCCTTTTGGGCCTTACAGCTTCTGCCGGAATCTCTTCTTCCTTTTGAATCATTTTAACCGCTACAGTGAAAGAATCCAGCCTCAAAATATCTTCAATTTCTTTACCGTAACCTCTGTATTTTTTAATTGCAGACATTTTTATTCTCCCTTTACTTATCTGGTGGATTTAATCTGGCTGTTCCTGGCAAGGGGTTATCTTACTCATGCTGTTTTTATATATCAACTTATTTTGTCCCAATGTAGGGGCGCCCCTACATGTTTATACAGTAATTCTGCCATCTAAAGCAGATCACTTGCAAGCTCAGCGAGTTCAGATCTTTCACCCTTCTGGAGGGTTATATGTGAATATATCTTCTGCCCCTGCATCTTACCTATAAGGTAGGAGAGGCCGTTTGAGTGCATGTCAAGGTATGGGTGGTCTATCTGGAAGATGTCTCCGGTGAATACTATCTTTGTGCCTTCGCCCGCCCTGGTTATAATCGTTTTCACCTCATGGGGAGTAAGGTTCTGGGCCTCATCCACAATAAAGAATATCTTAACAAGGCTTCTACCCCTGATGTATGAGAGGGGAGAGATCACGAGCTTTTCCGATTCCAGATACTCCTTGATCCTCTTGTGGTCTGCATCGGTTTGTTCAAACTGATTCTGTATAACGCCCAGGTTGTCGTAGAGCGGCTGCATATATGGGTCAAGCTTTGATTTTATATCCCCTGGCAAATACCCTATGTCCTTGTTACTTAATGGCACAACAGGCCGTGCAAGAAACATCTGCCTGTAAAAGCGGTGGTTTTCAAGCCCTGCGGCAAGGGCGAGCAGGGTTTTACCTGTGCCTGCCTTCCCTGAAATGGTGACAAGCTTGATGTCCCGGTTTAACAAAGCCTCAAAGGCAAAGATCTGTTCCGCGTTCCTCGGTGTAATGCCGTACACGGTGCGCTTGTCAACTCTCTTTATTTTATTGATAGAAGAATCAAAAACACCAAGTGCACTCTTTTTGCCATTCTTGAGTATAAGAAACTGATTGGGTAAAAGGGCTGACGAAAAATTAATGGCAGAAAGATCAAGTTCATATGGTTGCTGATACAATAGGTCTATGGCCTCAGCCGATATGTTTTCCTCCACCCTCAGCCCTTCATACAGGGCCGATACATCCTTTACATGATCCGAGGTGTAATCCTGTGCTGTCAGGTTTACTGCCTTGGCCTTCATGCGCAGGTTGACATCCTTTGATACAAGTATCACCTGCCTTGAGGGGTTGTCTTTATTAAGGTGGTAGCAGAGATTAAGCACATGATGGTCAGCCTTCTGTGTTGAAAAGTTGAGCTTCAGGTCAGGGTGAAATTCACGTTCAAGCTTGATCATGATCTTTCCGTGCCCTTCCCCTATCTCGATACCCGATTCAAACATCAGGTCTCCGCTAATAGAATCAAGGTTGCGCAGAAATTCCCGGGCATGGTAATTCAGGGATGAGTTCCCCTTTTTAAACTGATCAAGCTCTTCAAGCACGGTTATAGGGATTACAATATCATTTTCCTGAAAGTGATAGATGCATGAACTGTCATGGAGGATTACGTTTGTGTCCAGTACAAAGGTCTTTACTTTATTAGGCGTCATTCTCTTCCCCTCTGCTGATAGATTCAATATTGTATCCACCTGTTTCAATGTCACAGAATCATTAAGAGTCCTATTTTATAGATAGCTGTTCGAACAACCTTTAATGGCTGCATTTTGTATCATAAAAATGTGGCATATACAATAAGTTGAGAATAATGATATCCGATTGGTTATGCCCCGATTCTTGCACCGGGGTTACCGTTTTTCACAGTAAGATCATTTGCCAGTTTTATGGTTATCTTGTTTGCATAACCGAGTCTTGCTGCAAGCACACTGAAGAGGTGTTTTGAGACCTCCGGGTATTTTTCTATAATCTCATGGAGTTTATCTCCGGGGAACCGTTTAACCACTGATCTCCCCTTTGAAATAATGGATGCAGACCTGAGTTCGCCTGATATTGCAGCCATCTCCCCGAAATACTCCCCGGGTTCAGTGATCTCTGCAATCTTTTTACCCTGTTTTGATACTATTAATGAGCCCTGGACAAGTTTAAAGAAATCTTTGTCCTTGTTCCCTTCATGGATAATAATATCCCCATCCTCATAATTTTCTATATCAGGGTTAATAAGGTAGGCGGGCAGGGCCTCCTTTGTGATTACCGTATTCTTTAAAATCTCAATTACAGAGGTCATCCCTTCCCTTACCTTCTGAAGGCCAGCCTCTCTTAATGTCTTCATCCCCTCCTGGCAGGCGATCTTTCTCAGCTGGTCTTCCGGGATGTTGGCATTTATGGCCTTTGCGACCTCGTCTGTAACCTCCATGAGTTCATAAAGACCAACCCTGCCCTTATACCCGCCATTACACTCCGGACACCCTTTGGGGCCGTATATCTGGAGGGAAGGAATCTCTTCCTTTGAAAAACCCATTTTTTCAAGCTCTTCAGGGTCATAATTTGTCTCAATGGTTTTACATTTTGGGCATAGTTTTCTGACCAGTCGCTGTGAAAGAACCATTGTAACAGCGGATGCCAGCATATAGGGTGGAATACCAATATCCCTTAAGCGCCCGATTGTTGAAGGACAGTCGTTGGTATGAAGGGTGCTGAAAACAAGGTGACCGGTCATAGCGGCCTTTATGGCTATCTCTGCTGTCTCCATATCCCTTATTTCACCGACCATGATTATCTCAGGGTCCTGACGCAGGAATGCCTTTAGGGCAGCGGCAAAGGTCATGCCGACTTCATTCTTTACATTGACCTGATTAATGCCTTTGAAGTTGAATTCAACCGGGTCTTCTGCTGTAAGTATCTTTGTGTCCTCGGTGTTGAGTGCGTTAAGAACAGAGTAAAGTGTAGTGGTTTTACCTGATCCTGTTGGCCCTGTTACAAGTAGAAGGCCGTAAGGTCTGTCAATACAGCGTTTAAGGGCCTCAAATGTATCATATTCAAAACCCAGCTTTGTA
>CAZCMD010000067.1:0-20223 GCA_964499695.1 uncultured Desulfatiglans sp. | reverse complement strand
GTCAACATTAAGGGCACCCTTATCAAGGATACGCATTACAACGCTTTCACCAAAAAGGCAGGGGAGTGTTGAAACACGAAAATCCACCGCGGAATGTTTTCCCATGCGCATCTTGATCCTGCCGTCCTGGGGCACCCTTCTTTCTGATATATCAAGCCCGGCCAGGATCTTTATCCTGGATATAAGACCGTTTTTAATGGTTAAAGGGAGGTTCATGGATTTATAGAGTGACCCGTCAAGCCTGTACCTGACCTGGAGCGCCTTTTCAAAGGGCTCAATATGGATGTCGCTTACGCCATCGGTGACTGCCTTTACAAGTATACCATTAACCAGCTTTATAATAGGTGCGTCACCGGCAGAGAACTCGTCCTGTATCTGGTCTTCCATGGGGCCTTCAAGCTCCATGTCGCCCACGGCCTCTGAAACCAGTGAGCCAAAGTCATCCACCGTGGTAATGGGGAGGTCTCCCTCATCCTTTTCTTCTACCTTTGCAAAGAAGCTTTTATACTCCTCATCGCTGATATTGTAGAATTTTTTATAGGCGTCTATTATTGACTTTTCAGAGGCTACATAAACCTTTACACCCATCCTGACCTCGGTCTGGATCGCCTCTACCGCCGCTGTATCGGTCGGTTCGGTCATGGCAATCTCAAGTGTGCGCTCCTTTTTTGCCATGGGGAAGGCCATGTTCTGTTTTGCGGTCTCATAGCTCAACAGCCTTAACACATCCGGGCTCGGGTTAAAATCACTGCTTGTTGCAGAGGGGTAATTATGGATACGGCTCAACACATTGACGATTGTCTCTTCTTCTATATAACCATGCCTGAGCAGTATGCTCCCAAGGCGGCTTTTGCTTTTTTTCTGGACATTCAGGGCCTCCTGAAGCTGACTACTGGTTATATGTCCTTCTTTGCAGAGGATCTCGCCGATCCTTGCCTTTCCTGCCCCTGACTGGTCCTTTATTGTAGCCTTGAGGCTCAATTTATTCTGAGACTGTACCGGTTTTAAATGTGATGGTTTATTTGCTTGAGGAATTGCCATTTTGCCTTGTCTGGTTAAAACCTTTCCTTTATTCCTGCCTTATTAAAAGCACAATAAGAAGTAAAATAAAATTTAATATCAAATAGTTAGCATCATTATCTTGAGCAAGGGAGATATAAAAAACTCATACAAGTACAATACTCAAACCTTATATCGGTAGACTATGTAAAAATCTTGAGATGAAAGATCAGCTTATCTTAAATAAAGTTAACTGCCTGATTATAAGGCTAAAATAGCAGGGTTGAATATGGCTTTAAAGGGTAAAGAAACCCGTTACAGGGGTCTCTCAAGATGTCTGTCTGCTGTTTATTCAGGATGGCTGATCAATTCTGTAAGGACAATGAATCTTCCTGAGAACATGCTTAACAGGGTATCATCTTTTACCGGGTCAGTTTTCATGTGCAGGACACTAATATGGATACGGGGTATCCCCTTAACAGTGCCATGCCTGGCCCCATAACCGGACAGGAGGCCACTAATACGTGGGGGATAATCCCCTGATTCCAAGGATGAAAAAATGGCTCTGATCTCATCCACGGCATCGGGTTTATCCTTGTGCACCTCTATAAGAGGGATTTTACATGAAATAACCTCTGGCAACTGAAACCCCTTATTGATGCACAGATTTTTGTATTCGTCACAAAGGAAGGCGAAAAGAGACCGGTTCAGAACAAGAAACAGATCACCCTCGCATGTGTATCCCCCAAAAAGAGCTTGCCAAGCCCTTAAGAGCTGCCTGAAATTTTCTTCATTAATACAGTGTTCTATACCCATGCCTGCAAGGGTCTCAAGCGGGTAGATGGCGTTATCGTCAAGGTCTGCATTATTAAAAAGAGGTGACTGTCTTATTCTTAAGGACTCAATCATCCTCTCTGCCTCATTTCTCTCTTTTTCGAACCTGCATGCAAGATGCAGGAGCATATGCCACCTGATGGTCATCTCCTTTTCGGAAGGGGCTGATGAAGGTTTGCCTGAGAGGATCGCCCTGATGTTCTGGATTGACTCATCGGTTACAGGGACTGAACAGGTTTTGATAATCTCATTACGGCTTTTTTCTCCCCTCTCATATGCCCAGTTGTAACATTCACCAAGAAGCAAGTTAATGTCCACAACCGGCCTTAACTCTTCCGGAGGGTATGAAATGGTTATCTCAGTATCATATTCATATTCAGGGGGATGAATACCCCACGGTACGTATACCCTGACAGGTGAAAGCAGTATGATAATTTCTCTGTAAAGTGCCAGGTCTGAATAAACAAAAGATAAAAGATGTGTGGTCATTTGATCCGTATATTTAGTTAATTAAAATCACTTTAATTTTTTACCATGAGTAACAGAGTTGGGCATAATATTTCAAATAAAAAAATATTATCAAGTTTATTGACCAATGAAAAGAAATCCTATAAAAAGGCCCCCCATGACTAAAGAGAAACTTATAGAAATCCTAAAGGGGATTTTAAATACAGATATAGATTTGGGCTTTCTTGAACAACTTAAGGCGAATGAGATAGAAAAACTTGTTGCATGTATCAGGGAAAGGGTTGATACCGCGGTAAAATAGGAGCTGCAGTACTATACCATTTGACTGGTTATCTTCTGAATTGAATCAACCGTTTCTTCTATTATGGGGCTTATTTTATCTTCAGAAAGCCCGAGGTACCCGAGCGCCCCGTTGTCCATCTGGTAAAGCATGCCGTCAATACCGGTGCCTATACCGCTCATCAGTGACAGGCAGTCTGCAACGTGCACTATATATGCGAGTATGCTATCCTTGGACCTTGATGGGTAATGATGGTAGCATATCGCTGCCGTAAGCGTATTCGGCATCTTCCAGCTCTGGCACATTAATGCCGCAATCTCCGAGTGGTCAAAACCCAGGATATGTTTTTCCGCATCAAGAAAGGTCTTGTCTCCTTCCTTCATGAAATTTTCAAAAAGGGCGTTCCTCTCCTGCAGGTATTTATCCAGGACGATCTTTCCTGCATCATGTATAAGTCCTGCGGCAAAGGCATCATTTTCCACCTCAGGTTTTATTTTCTTTGCTATTATCTTTGATGACAGCGCTACTGCCATTGAGTGATGCCATAGATCCCCTGAATCAAGCTTGTACCCGTCAAGGGAGGCACCCAGGAGGGTCGAAGATCCTGCCATGGAGACTATTTCGCCTACGGTCTTGTAGCCAAGAAGGACCGAGGCATGCTGTACTGATGAGACCTTGCCCGCAAGGCCGTAATAAGCAGAGTTGGCAAGCCTCAAAACCCTTGTTGCCATTGCCTGATCAGTTTCAAGTATATCTGAAAGGGCCTTGAAATTGGATTTTGGATCATTCATAACCTCCCTGGCCCTGAACATTACCTGGGGCATTGGCGGAAGCTCCTGAAGTCTGCGCATAATTATTTTCTGGAGAGTTTCACCCTTTGGGAACTCTTTTTCCTCATCCGCCTGTGCAGGGGCCCGGTTAACCTGGGGGGCAGCAGCCTCACCATTTGATTTTTCCCTTAGATCTATCTTTAAAATGCTTTTGCATGCGGGGCATGGAAAAGATACCACTTCACCGAATGGGAGCCTTTCTTCCGGTATATTATATACCTTGCCACAGCCTGTACATTTTATTTTCATAATAAACCTTTCCTCGGGGTGATATGCCTGTTTCAGCTCTTTGAGTTCAACCTATTTTATCTGAATCTCCCCGGTGTCAACATTCAGAGTCATTGAGCGGATATTCGATCCGCCGGTCTGATCGATTTTTATATTTAATTTGGCCTTTACCAGGGCTGCCTTTGCCGCCTCCGCAACCTTAAGGCCGACATTTGTACTTACAGGTGAACCTGCCATTGTGGCACCCCCTGCCAATGCAACGGTATAGGGAGGTCCTGCGCCCTCCTTTTCAAACAGTTTTATGGCATATGTTATTGCCGTATCGGCATATTTGGCCGGATTTGGCGGATTTATAGAATCTGCCTGCGGGGCAAGGGTATGTATGCCTATGCCTATCTTTTTCGCCTGGTTATATAAAAGGATCCCGACACCTACACCTATTCGATCTATTTTCAATATCCCTTTGTCTGCAAGCAAACACTGCATTATCTTTACTGAAGTTTCTGGCATTCTTTTACCGTTATATCCACGATAGTTATTATATTAACCTGAAAATTACCTCGTAATATTCTGTTGCAATAAATATACCCATTATTTGTTTTAAGTGAAAAATAATTATTTGTTCAGATTCAGTCTGATGTTTACCTGTTTTTAGTCAGAAAAACAGGGATTCACAAGGGATGCTTATTCAAAGGAAGGTAGTTTTATTTTCGAATTCAATCATGCAGGGCAGATTTCGTCAAAAAATATTGTTATGGACAGTCAAGGTATTGACATTATTTTTACAGGCATCTTTCAGCCATTTTGATATCTAACTAACTATAACGACCGACAATTATCCTGTGGTTGACACTGAGATCTGTTTTCCATTGACAAACAAAACAGCTCTGGATTATTTCTTTGATATAATTACACATAAATGTTGCATGGAAATATCAGGAAGGGAAAAGAATGAATAGAAAAAGATTATTTTATACGGTTCTTCTGATAATTGCAGGGCTTATTGTTTTATTGCCCGCAGGGATGCTTTGTGCCCAGGATGCCTCTAAGGTAAAAAAGATAATGAGCATAGATGCCTATGACCGCCTCAAGACCTGGCCCGACACCTTCCTGATTGATGTAAGGACAAGAGAGGAGTATCAGTTTACAGGTCACCCGGAAAATGCATATCTGTTTCCTTATATGATGATGACCGGCAAGCTGACAAAGATAGATGACAGGTATGAATACCAGTATGATCTTAAGAATACGGAATTTCTTGCCGAGATAAACAAGGTTTTTAAAAAGACGGATAATCTCCTCATTATTTGCAGGGATGGCAAAAGAAGCGCCCTGGCCGCAAAGGAGTTGGTAGAAAATGGGTTTGTAAATGTTTTTAATGTTGAGGATGGCTTTGAGGGAAGGGAATTTCCATATTTTGAAGACCCCAACCAGGATAAAATGTATAAAAACCTTGCAAGGCAGAACAAGATCAACGGATACAGACAACGCCGGCATTACGGATGGCAGTTCTGGGGACTTCCCTGGACATATGAAATGGACCCGATTTATCTTTATCCGCCAGATCTGCCTAAACCTGTAGAGTAAATGCCGGCAATTTCAGTTATTAATTTCATCATATTGGCTAATCATAACGCCTTAAATGATTCTAGGGATATTTCCTTCCTGAAAACCAGGTATTTTTAAATTTTTCAGGCAATATGCCGATAAATACAAGACATAGAGGCAAGGAAATAACACCTTTTTCTAATTATTTAAAGCTATTGATTATATAAATAAAAGCTGCTATTGTCCGGCCCAAATAAACGGTTTTTTGATTGAAGAGGTTTAAAAAAAGCATTTCCCGTGAATATAATGTACTCAAATATGCAATTTTTTCCCTCAGGCAACATTTAAAAGCAATCTGTTTATTATAATTTTAACCGGTATTTTAAGGGATTAGTATGGCTACAATTAAAAACCCAACCCAAATTTTTAGATTATTTTTTTTCTTACTCATTTTAAGCGATCTCTTTTTTTTCTCAGACCCTGATACATTTGCCCGGGAGAATGGGATCAGCTACTCCATTCCATATACCGAATCAAGCCCCCGTATAGACGGGATCATCTCCCAGGGAGAATGGGCAGGAGCGAGTATCGTGAATCTGGACAATGAAACAGAACCATCTCAGAATGTACCAGCAGTTGTGGGCACTGAGGTATTCATGATGGAGGATGGGAGTAATTTTTATCTGGCGTTTAATGCCTCTGATCCTGAACCGGAAAGTATCCGCGCATTTTTCAGTGACAGGGACACAGGCTTTGATGATGACAGGGTAGGTGTTATCCTTGATACCTTCAATGATGAGCGTCGTTCCTTTGAGTTTTATTCAAACCCTTTTGGCGTTCAAATGGACAGTGTGTCCAGTGAAACGGTTGGTGGGATGGGCGGCGGGCCTCCCATGTTTGGTGGCGGCATGTCATGGAATGCCATCTGGGACTCTGCCGGTAAAATAACAGAAAAAGGGTATACAATAGAAATGAAGATACCTCTTGACCAGTTAAGATTTCATTCCGGGCTTGATAAACAGATCTGGGGCATTGACCTGGTAAGGTATTATCCAAGGGACAAGAGTCACAAGTTTTCCAATAATAATAAGGATTATAATGTCTCATGTTACCTGTGCCAGTTGAAAAAGGCTGAAGGTTTTAAAAAACTTGAACAGGGTTTGAACCTCAGGATTGTTCCAACATTAACAGGCACCTACTCAAAACACCGTATGCCGCTTGGTATGTGGGATGCCACAACATCGAAAATGGGAACAGGGGAATGGAATGATAGATTAAAGCTGGAAGGCGGTGCTGATATCCGCTGGGGCATAAATCAGGATTCATATCTGAATGCAACAATAAACCCTGATTTTTCACAGGTCGAGGCAGATGTAGCCCAGCTCAGTGTCAACAGTACATATTCGTTATATTATCCTGAAAAGCGTGAATTTTTTCTTGAGGGGAACGATTATTTTAATACCCCGGCGAATCTGGTTCATTCAAGAAATATATTATCCCCTGATTATGGTTTTAAACTCACAGGCAAACATGATGTTCATTCATACGGCCTGTTTTTTACAAATGATGTGACAACAAATTTAATAATACCGGGTCAACAAGGAAATTTAATTGCCTCACTTAAAGATAGAGAAAACCTTAAAGATATAGAAAGCCTGAATACGGCATTCCGTTATCGCAGTGACCTGAACAGGGACATCAATTTCGGAGTGATTTTTACAAACCGTAACGCAGATGACTATTCAAACACAGTAGCAGGGATTGATGGTAATATCCGTCTGGGAATAAGCGATACAATAGTAATGCAGCTTATAAACTCACACTCGGAATATCCGGAGAGCATCCGTACGGATTACGGCCAGAAGGAAAAGCTCAATGACTATGCTTACAGTATTAAGTATTCACATGATGATATGAAGTGGTTCTGGTCTACACGGTACGAAGAATATGGTAATGATTTCAGGGCAGACATGGGTTTTATCACCCGTGTGGACTACAATGAGCTGGGGCTGAACTTTGGCCATAAATGGCTTTACGGGCCTGGAAGCCGTTTTAACCGAATATCATTAGGTAGCGGTTTTGAGTGGACCCGTGATGAGAGTGGAAAAAAAATCGGTGATGATTTTGATATAACCCTGAATGTTGAAGGGCCGATGCGGTCGTTCATGTTTCTAACCCTTAAAAAGGGAGAAGAACTCTATAACGGGAGATTCTTTGATAAAGATAAAGTAAGCCTGTTCGGGCGGATCAGGCCCTATGCCAGTGTGGATATATCCATGGACATCTCATATGGAGATGATATTGATTATTATAACACCAGACAGGGAAAACAGTTTTCTTTTGGCCCATGGGTTGATCTGAAGATAGGAAAGCATTTTCTGGCAAGCATGAAACACACCTATCAGAAAATGGAGGTTAACGGCGAGAAGCTCTATTCAACAAACCTTAGTGATCTGCGTTTTACCTATCAGTTTACCATAAGGAGTTTTTTAAGGGTAACTGCCCAGCATAATGATACCAGATACAACAGCGCATTATATACCTTTGACATGTACAGCAGGTATAAGGATATGACCACCCAGTTACTGTACAGTTATAAAATTACGCCTCAAACCCGGTTTTACATAGGGTATTCTGATGCCGGTTTTCAGGATGACATGAGGGGTAGTATATACAAGACAGACCGTAATGTGTTCACCAAGATCAGTTATGAGTTGTAATAAATAAAAGATATCACCCCGGTCAAAAGCCCTTGCCGGGGTGATATCTCTTTTCAGTCCCAGTTGATGATCTGCGGAAATTCGGTAGCTGTGAGCCCCTTTGCTAATGTCTTTGGTATGAGCTCTGCGAGTTCCCCAGTTGTCCAGCCATTTTCATTCCTTAAGACCTCTTTTACAGGAGGCGGATCAACGAATATGCCTACGTGCCCTTTCCATACCTCAAAGACCTGTCCGTTTATGTTCCCGGCTTCCTCACTCACAAGATAGGTGACAAGGTTCGCGACATCTTCTGGACGGTTTACTGCAACAAGGGGGATATTCTCCTTTGTGCCTCTCCATGCGGCAATCGGGCGTATTGCATTAACCGTGATGCCGAACTCGGCCACATCCCTTGCTACTGTGCGTGTCATCCCGATAATGCCCTCCTTTGCAGCGCTGTAATCGGCAAAGCCACGCCATCCGAATGCGGTGTGGGATGCAGTGTTTACAACCCTTCCATATTTTTGTTTTTTCATGTATGAGCATGCCCGGCGTAAGGTAAAAAACATGCCGTAGAGGTGGGTCTTAAGCACGGTATCCCAGTCATCAAAGGGCACCTCATCTATGTCACGGGGCTCACGCACCACACCTGCATTGTTAACAAGTATATCGATCCTGCCAAACTCCTTTACAGCAGTATCAATGATTTTATTGGCGCCATCTTCAGTAGCTACAGAATCATAATTTGCAATAGCTTTACCTCCGGCAGCAATAATCTCCTCCACCACCTTATCAGCCGGCCCATTTGATGTCCCGACTCCGTCAGTTGATGTCCCAATATCATTAACCACAACCTTTGCGCCATGCCGAGCCATAGAAATGGCATGTGCCCGCCCGATCCCGTTTCCTGCCCCGGTTACAACTGCAATTCTGTCTTTAAGCATGGTTTTCATAATATCCTCTTTATCCTAAATTCCACTTGTTGTAGCAGATCACCTCTGACTCCGGTTTACGGTCGCGCAGACTGTGTTCAAGCCCTTTGTGTTTTTCATTCAGATAACTGTCATTACCAGGGTAACCCAGTGCTATGAGGGTTATCACTATGTAATCATCCGGGATATTAAATGCCTCTTTGATCTTTAAAGGTTCATATCCGGCAATGGCATGGGCATAGAGCCCTTCCTTGAAACCCTGTAGCATGAGGTTCTGTGCCGCGAGCCCGCAGTCAAATAACGCATATTCCCTTCTGTCATTGAGCATACAGCCAAGGGCAGGTTTTGTTGCTACAACAACAGCGGCCTTTGCATGTTTAAACCAGTAATTGCCCTCTGATAACGCACCGAATACCTTGTTAAGGGCCTCATCATCAGTTGCAACAAGAAACCGCCATGACTGGTTATTAAAGCATGACGGGGCATAGGTTGCAGCGGTCATGATCCTTTTAATCGCATCTTCCGGTATCTTTTTATCACTGAATGCCCTGTAGGCCCTGCGGATATTAATTTCATGTAGTAATTCTGTCATAGATCTTCTCCTTCATGGTTAGGTAAAAGGGTTATTATTTAATTATATAATATATTAAGCTTCTCCTGCCTATCAGTTTTAAAATGCCAGGATAGCGGGCCATTGTATGAGGATATCAATTTCAGTGTTCAAAAAGGTTAAGATCTACCCCTGCTGCCATCATCCGGTAACCTGTTTCATTGGGATGTAGATGATCACCGGTGTCATAAGCAGGCAGCATCTTTCCGGGATTTGCCGGGTCGGCCATAATCCTGTCCATATCAATAACAGCATCAAACCTCCCGCTGTTTCTGATCCATGCATTTACCCTCTCTCTTGCAGATTCGCGGAAATCAGCTTCATAAAAAGAACCTCCAAATGGCATGATCGTAGCGCCATAAACACGGATACCCTTTTCACGGGCAAGATCGATCATATGGTCATAGGCATTGATCAGGTTTTCTGTTATAAGACTGGCCTTTTCCCGGCTCTCGGCCTGTCCAATATCATTGACCCCTTCAAGTATTATTAAGTACCTGACCCTGTTCTGCCCTGTTACATCATTATAAAAACGATTCATCGCTGAAGGGCCAAGGCACTCACGAAGAACACAGTTACCCCCAAGCCCCATATTAAGAACTGCGATATCCGCTGTACCCGGTTTTTCATGAAGCCTCCGAACGAGTTCATCAGTCCAGCGGTTCTGCATGTTTGTCCCTGACCCCCTTCCGTCTGTTATGGAGTCTCCGAGTATTACCGCCACTCTTGAGGTCTCTTTTGCCAGCACCTCAACAGTATCAATCATATACCAGTGATCTGTTGCCACCCCTGAACCAAGATCAGATGCATTTATCCTGTTTCCTTCCCACAGGTATGATGTTGTCCGTGAACCAGGATGCCCTGTGACGTCAGGGGATGTAGAACTAAAAAATATTGTGATGGCAATCCTTGAGCGGGGTTGTAATGGGAAAGCTACAGGGTCTGAGGTTACTGTTGATCCCGGCTCAATGGTTACTTCAGCCTTGTTTTCAAATCTCAGGGTATGATCAGTTGTCCTGTCAACAGCACCTTTTCCTGCTGAAAGGGCAATTGTTGCAGACTTTATTATTACCGGGCTGGTACTGTATTCATTTGAAAAACGTACCCTGAGCATTTTCCCTCCGATGGAAACCTGTACAACCTGCCTTAAGGTATTATTGCTGAGCCCTGGCGCAGGGGGCATATTATTGGGTTCAACAAGCTGCTGCGCGGCAGCCCAGGTTGCGATCCATCCTTCAGGTTCAGCAGATGAATGGATATTTCTTTCAGAATAACAGGAGGTGAAGCTTATAAAAATGGTTGATATCGCTAGTAACAGAAAAGGATGCAGACATGCAAAATTATTTATATTTTTCTGCGCTTTCAATTAAGTCCCCCGAATATTCTGCTGAGATAAAAGATATGCCCAGATTACCACACGATGGGCTTAACTGGCATCAGAAATTATCAAATTCCAGTAACTGTTTTAAATGGCTTTGAACATAGGCTAAATTACACACAATCAAAAACAGGAAGGTTTCAAAAGGTATAGATAATAGAGATTCAACCCGATTTAAAAGTATTTACAGGGTGATTCGGAATTTTTTCCGGAAAAAGGGAGGTGCTGATAATAAACAAATGATAATCAGATAAAAGGGATTTCAGTATCAGCATACATTTAATGTACTGAAATCCCTATAAAGCTATTTCTCACATACCTGATGGGGGAGTACCCCGGCTGGTGAAGGGCTGTTGGGTACCCTCATAGAAAGTGCGAATTTTTGGCCTGAATATCCTCGTGTCGCGCATGGCCTTCAGTATCTCTATACTGTCTTTGTATCCCTGATTCATACGGCACATCTCCAGCGCCATCCCTACTATCTGGGCTACAGCCTGCACAAAATTCACATCATCCAGGATAAATTCCCAGGGTTCTGCGGTGTAAACCCTCATGCACCCGATTGTCTTATCGCCAATAAGGATGGGAACCGAAAGGATTGAGGCTATACCCTCTTTTTTTGCTGCCTCCGGATACTGTATGCGCGGATCATCAGTAACATCATAAACAGCCTCGGGCGTACCATTTATTAGAGACGATGCGATGGAAAGAAGTGAATTTATCGGGCCCTTGTCAAGGTATTCCTGGCTGAGCCCGTAGCTTCCTGCCAGCTTTAATTCATGCGTCATCGGACTGAATAACAACAGGGCACAACCTTTGACACCAAGGGCCTGCGTTATTAACTCAACTGTATTCAAAACAATCTCCTTCGGGTCACGGAGTTTCGGGATGTCCTTTGTTATACGGATAAGTGTTTCATAATTGGTTTTTGGCTTTTTCATTTTGACCTCCTATTTAAATGGTTAAATGCCTTTTACTATCTGCATTAAGACAGATGGTCTGGTTCATGTGAATATCCATGCCTGCCGGAAAACCTATCCCCATCTTCTGCCCTCTAACATGCCCGTAAAGGAAAAGACCCTTAAATCACAGATTATGTAACATAGCGAAAAGAGAATATATGCGGTAATGGAGTGTGGAGTTCAGTACCTGTCTTAATGAAATAGAATTGGAAATGGAGGAATAACGCGGAAAATCAACCCTGATATCAGCTGTAAATTTAAATATCAGATGACAATATTAGACCAGAATATATCAACAGTGTCAATGAATGGTTTTATAACGTCATCCTGATAGCCGGGGGCCTCTATATTTTTAATCAAACAATTAGGCTAAATGTTTCACCCTTGTCCCTGTAAGATGTATGGAAAACTATGCAATACTTAAAATCGATGGGTCAACGTGGGCTGATAATCTTCCTGAATATCAATATGTTAGGTTGATGCACTATTTGGCATATAAAATGCTTTTTGTTTTATACCGACCTTTTTTTTGCTGAAGAGTTATCCCTCCTTGAAGGACAGGAGGATAAGGGATCACCATATTTTTTAAAACAGGAGGATAGCAATATGAAAACAAATGGATTATGGATTTTTAAAAAAATCTTTTATTTAGTAAGCCTGTTAAGCCTTGTCTTCATACTGAACGGTTGTGGAGGAGGCGGGGGATCAGACTCAAGCTCAAGTGTGAACATTTCATCCGATGAAGGACAGCTCTTTATAGGGTTTACAGATGCGGCCGGTGATTTTGTAAGGTATGCCGTTGATGTGACCGCCATTAAACTTCACAGGACTGATGGGACAGAGGTTAGCGCAATCCCCGCCAATGGAACCACCACGATCGATTTTACCCAGCTTACCAACATGACCGAGTTTCTTACCGCAGCAACCGTTGGCTCCGGCCTCTATGACAAGGTGGTACTGACCCTCGATTATACGAATGCGGATATCCAGGTGTATGACAGCGATGGAAGTGCCATAGTGCAGGTGCCGACCGTAGACATTGACCTGATAGATGAAAATGGCGAGACCATAACAGCAAAAACCATCGATGTTACAGTAGATCTCGATACAAATCTTCTTGTGTCAGAGGGCAGGGCTTCGCACCTTGCCCTTGATTTCAATCTCAACTCGAACAACGTTGTGGATCTGGATGCACTTACCCTGATGGTAACCCCAATTATTATCGCCGATCTGACGCCTGACACCACGAAGATTCAGCGCGTCAGGGGTGCACTGCAGAGCGTTGATGCTGCCAACAATTCTTTTGAAATAACTGTTCATCCCTTTGCCCATGACATTAACGGAGATGATACCTACGGCACCATGACCATTTTGGTGGATGGTAATACGCTCTATAACATTAATGGTACAAATTACTCAGGCGCCATCGGGCTGACCGAGCTTGCGAAT
The DNA here is from genome assembly GCA_964499695.1 of uncultured Desulfatiglans sp. Taxonomy (GTDB): domain Bacteria; phylum Desulfobacterota; class DSM-4660; order Desulfatiglandales; family HGW-15; genus JAAZBV01. The sequence goes on along the minus strand of CAZCMD010000067.1, from coordinate 7,006 downwards.
ATGGATGTCGATGTGCCTGTTGTTGCCCATGGCACCTTTAATGGTGTGTTCAACTTTACAGCAACAGAGGTCCTTGCAGGCATAAGCGTGAAAGGTTCACTTGATTCTGCAAAAGGAACAGTAATAAGCCGTACTGCGGATACTCTTACCATTAAAGGGGCCACCATGTGCAGAGACAGGTCAAAGGGTGGAAACTTTTTCAAAAAGACAATTACCGTAAACATTGGGGATGCTACCAGGGTTAGCAAACAGTTTTCATTGGTGAATTACGCGATAAACGATATCTCGGTAGGTCAGGCAGTCGAGGTCTTCGGGTCTTACTCTCATGATACCGGGATTATTGATGCCTCAAACGGCTATATCCGTATGCAACTGACCACGATCAGTGGAAAATTAAACTATCCTCCCTCTGGTGATGAATATACGGCCAATCCTTCGTGGCTTTCCTTATCACTATACTCGATCGAAACCATGAGCCTGGGCTGGATGGGCCATAATACGGCAAGGTGGGGTTATCCGGGCGGTATGCAAAATACCTCTCTGTTCGATTTTACAGGTACAGGCATCGACGCAGACCATGACGCCTCAATCATGGATTATACTGTATCGCCTGCAGCAAACCTTGATGTATCCTCTCTAACGGTTAACGGGATGCCGGTAAAGATGAAGGGATTCATGAGGCCCTTCGGGACAGCGCCAGCGGATTTTGATGCCCAGACCATTATCGATCTATCAGAGACAAAGGCCTTCCTGAATGTGGGATTGGGGTTTGAAGGGCAGACCGTGGATAATGTCTTTACAGAATCACCTGTTGCAACAGCGCCTCTTATCCTGAATGGTGAAACCATAAGCTCTGTCGGGTTTTTCCACAGTGTAATCAGGGGCGGTAGTGTAATAGATTTTGTTAAAGATCATCCCGGGGAAGATATTACGATCCAGGCTGATGCAGATCGTGACTCTATTTTTGTAATTACTTTATACGGACATGGCGGTGCCAGAACTGTTTATACTTCATGGTCAGATTTTATAACTGCCCTTAACAGTGCCTGCGCGGAGGGTGCCGTGATTATGCACCTTCATGGTCTGGGCACATTCAATGACAACACCCTGACCTTCTCAGCTTATCGCCTGTCATTGGCCCTGGTCAAGGCAACTGATACAGATGAATAATTATATAGAATGGGATGGAGCAACATTTATGAACGCCCTATCCCATTCATAAACATCCATGTGACAATTAACAAAGGTAAATGGCAGTTAGTGTGTAAATGAGGCGATTTTTAAAATTCAATATTTTAATAATTGAACATCGTCCAACTGATTTAATAGGTTCCAGCCAGATTTTATGTTTGAGCTTTCGGAGAGTGAATTTGAAAATTTGAAGTCACAATTTGTGACTTCAAATTGGGGTGGGACAAGATATACCGAATAGGATTTCAAGTCGAAGAGCCAATAACAAAATTATATGGTTAAAAGTGGTCTTTAATAAAATTATAAGGCGCTGAGAAATAAATTTAATTCAATATCAAGAGCAACCCCCGATCTTTCACGACTTTTAGTTGCCATGTATCCTTGACTGTTCAGCAATTATTATCTAATATATGACCATTATTCAGATAGTTGTAAACATTACTTTTTAAAATTTATTTAGGTAAGAGAAAACAATGAAAACTATCCAGACAGAAGTCCCGGAAAAACTTTTTGAAGGTGCTTCCCGCCTAGTAAAAGAGGGATGGTTCAAAGATGAGAACGAAGTCTTTTTTGAAGCCATTCGCCGATTTCTCGAATCCCATCAATCCGAGTTGATGAGCAAATTCATCCGCGAAGATATTGAATGGGGAATTCATGGAGAAGATTAAATCCAACACTTGTGTTGTATGTGATGCCGGGCCTGTAATTCATCTTTCAGAGCTTAATGCGCTTCATGTCTTTAATGATTTTCAAAAAGTTATAATCCCAACCCGGGTTCATGATGAAATACTAAAACACGCTCCTCTTAACCTTGATATTAGCATAAAGGTCGTTAGAGATATTCCCATAATGGAAGATTCACTCAGAACCCTTTGTAAAAATTAATCGCTCGATATAGGTGAAACAGAGGCTCTGGCGGTGATATCTCAAAGACCTGGTTATATTTTTCTAACAGATGACGCGGCGGCTAGACTTGTAGCAAATAAGGCAGGCATAAAAGTACATGGAACTATAGGGCTTTTATTAAGGGCTGTCAGAAGAGCTTTACTGAGCCCTCAGGAGGCGATCGATATTTTGTATCAAGTGCCCGAACGATCAAGCCTTTTTATTAAATCCTCTTTATTAGAACAGGCTATCTCAGCAATAAGACAGCAATTCATGTAATTGCATAAAACTTAAGCCGGAAATCTTGGATCTTGAATCTTGAATCTGCAACCTTGAATTTGCTTTTTATTGATCATTGCTCATTGAAAATTCTTGCTTTTTTACACCCTTAGCTGTAAACACAGTTCATCAACCCAATAAATAAATCATTGCATTTACACCTCTTCAAAGAGGTATGAGACATAAAAGATATAAATTTCTGCATCACTGTTTAAGGTAGGCGAGTATTTGATTTTAGGTAAACTAATAACCAAATAAAGTTCCCTTATGGGGAACATTGCTATTGACATATCATTGGGAACCAAATAAAATATGCATGTTATCAAGCGAAAAACCCTGGTTGAGTATTTTCAGAAGCCAGGGCATGAGGATGCAAAGAAGGCCCTTGAGGTCTGGGTATATGAGGCTGAACATGCTCAGTGGTCGACACCATCGGAGATAAAGGAGAAATACAGGTCTGCCAGCATCCTTAAAGATAACCGGGTGGTTTTCAATATAGCAGGGAATAAATACAGGCTGGTTGTCAGGATAAACTATCATTCAAAAACTGTATTTATTCGATTTATTGGAACCCATAAAGAATATGACAAAATTGATGCGGAGGTGATTTAAATGATTAATCGCCTTATTAAAAATGAAAATGATTACAATACTGCCCTGTCACGTATAGAAGAGATTATGGGCGCTGAACCAGGCACAAATGCAATGGATGAGCTGGAACTCCTTACAGCGCTTGTGGAGATGTATGAGCAGAAGCAATACCCCATAGACCGGCCTGATCCAGTCGAGGCCATAAAGTTTCGTATGGAACAGATGGGTCTAGTGCAGAAAGATGTGATCACATATTTTGGTTCAAAAAGTAAGGTCTCAGAGGTCCTCAATAGAAAGCGGCCTTTGACATTAAGCATGATGAGGGCCTTAAATAAGGGACTTAAAATTCCTGCCGAAATACTCCTTAATGAACCGGGACAGGATTTTCCGGATCAGGTTCAGGATATGGAGTGGTCAAAATTTCCCATAATCGAAATGGCCAGACGTAAATGGGTGCCGGAACCGGATGACATAAAGGAAAACGCCGAAGAATTATTGCGAAAATTTTTTGAACAGGCCGGGGGCCTGGCTGTAGCAAAACCATGCCTTCGCCAGGGGAAAAGCGGAAGGGTCAACCCTAAAACGGATATGTTTGCACTAACCGCATGGTGTACCAGGGTACAGCATCTAGCCCGTACAAACCCATTAAAAACAGGATATAAAAAAGGTTCTATCAATTTAAGCAGATTGCAGGAGGTGGCCCGGTTAAGTTATTTTGAAAACGGTCCCCTGCTTGCAAAAGAATATCTTGAAAAACAGGGGATTCATCTGGTTATTGTTCCACACCTGCCTAAGACTTATCTTGACGGTGCAGCTATAATGCTTTCTAACGGTAGCCCTGTTATCGGTCTCACACTTCGTCATGATAGGGTTGACAGTTTCTGGTTTTGTCTCCTGCATGAACTCGCTCATGTATCCATGCACCTCTCTTTAGAAAGCGGGTTCATTATTGACGATCTGGATCAGGCAGGTGAAAAGAATGAATCTAAAGACAGGATTGAAAAAGAGGCAGATGAAATGACCGCCAATGGGCTTATCCCAAAACGGGTCTGGGATAAAAACCCTGTTTCCAAAAATGCAACCACCGAAGAGGTGTGTGCCCTGGCAGAAAAGTTAAAGATTCATCCGGCGATAATTGCCGGTAGAATACGTTTTGAGAGAAATAACTATAGATTGCTTTCTGGTCTAGTTGGTAATAAGCAGGTAAGAAAGCACTTTGCTGATAGCTTTGATGACAAGGGTTGATTCTCTTTTAAGAATTTAACAGATTGAATCTTGAATCCGTAGCCTTTAATCTTGAATCTGCAATTTTGAATCTTGAATTTGTCTTTCTCTGATAATTGCTCATTGAAAACTCTTGCTTTTTTACATCCTTAGCTGTAAACCCATTGCATCAATCCAAAAAACATCATTGTATTTACACCCATTCAAAGAGGCATGAGGGAAATGAAATCGGTTGTGCCCCAGCAGAAAATAGAAGGGACTATTTTTATGGTCCGTGGTCAAAAAGTCATGCTGAGCACCCACCTGGCGGAGTTATATGATGTAGAGCCAAAGGTGCTGATGCAGGCGGTTAAGAGAAATATTGACCGCTTCCCGGAGGATTTTATGTTTCAACTTTCGGTGAGTGAATTTGAAAACTTGAAGTCACAAATTGTGACTTCAAGTTGGGGAGGTATGCGGAGATCGAGACCATATGCCTTTACAGAACAGGGTGTTGCGATGCTCTCAAGCGTTCTTAGAAGCAAAAGATCTGTTCAGGTTAATATCGAAATCATGCGGGTTTTTGTTAGACTTCGGGAGATGCTGGCAACGCACAAGGAACTGGCAAGTAAATTTGAAAAACTTGAAAAACGCCTAGATGTGCATGATCATAAGTTTCAACTGGTATTTGAAGCGATCAAGGCCCTCATGAAAGAGGAAGAAAAGCCCAAACGGAGAATTGGGTTTCAGGTTGAAGAGCCAAAAGCAAAGTATAAGGTTAAAAGTAGTCTTTAACAAAAAAATATGAGCTGGAAAATAAATGTTATCCAATGTCAAGGGCAGGCTTTGGTATTTCACATGCATAATCATAATTAAAGGATTTTCTCAATGAATTCTAATAGTCATGATGACAGTAAAAAAGATTTAAATTTTAAAACCATAGAAAAAAGTCAAGAACTAATTACTGAAATAAAAGTTCTTGAAGAGAGAATGAACAACTATAAAGAAATCTTCGATGGTAAACTTAATGCAATCAAGCAATTATATGGTGTGGTAATCATTATCCTAACACTGATTGGTATAGGGACTATAGCCACAATTATAGTAAATATCGTCAGAAATACCGCAGAAAATGCGCTCGAAAGTATTCTTACTCCTAAATATATCGAAGATAAAATATATGAAAAAAGCGATCCTGTGCTGAATAAGATTATAGATGATATAGAAATAAAAGTAACAGATAAAATACGTGATAGCTTAAGTTATAATGAGCTTATGGCTCTTGCTAGTGAAGAATCAATTTTAGAAAACTATGAAAGTGCGTTATCTTTATATAAGAAAGCCCAAAAGAAAATATTGGCCATTGGCCCACTATATACTAAACAGTTTCAAGATGAATATCTTAATCTAACGATATGCATGGTTGAACTTGAAATTATTCTTGGAAAATTTAAAGAGGCGTTAGCGACACTAGAAGATTGCAAACCAGAGGGTAATAATAAAAATAAAATAGCATTATATTATTTTCATAAATGTATAATTGAAAAAATATTGAAGCAAGATGTTTCACAATCACAAAAAGAATTAGAATCAATTATACAGAAAGAAAATTTTATATTAACCGATTGGTATTTTGAATCTTTAAAAAACTGGGTTAACACTGCACAGCTTTCAGAGGATAATAAAAACTATATAAAGGAACTAATTGAAAAAATTGAAAAGTATAAAAAATGATATGTTTGTAAACATGTCCAAGGTGCAATATGGATCTCACCTAAAAGTATCAAGTAGACGATGGGAGGTCCATAAATAAGTAAATAACTCCTGACATGCAACAATATCAAGGTTTATAAAAACTTGGTTATAAGGTTGAAAAACTATCAATTATCAGCCGTCAGTTATCAGCTTAAAGCATTAAAACAAAAACTTGACTGATCGCTGACCGCTGAAAACTTCATTCAGAGTTAGGAACACTAATGTGTATTCCACGTAATCCGGATACTCATTCCACGGGAATATACACACTAATATATATGGAGAATACATGGCTGCTAATAACAGTATTATTCAGAGCCTACGAAAAGAATTTGCAAAATATGATAAACCTGAAAACAAGATGGATTATCAGAGATGGTTTAAAGAGGAGTTGAAAAACCCGATTGGGTTCAAGGGGCCGGTAATAAAAAAGGTTGCGAGTGAATTATTTAAGCAGGTTAAAGATATTCCTAAAGATGATCTGCTTGACACCTGTGAAATGTTATATAAGGCAGATATACCTGGAGAATCAGGCGTAGCCTCCATCTGGGTTTTAAAGATAAGCAAAAAATTCACAGAGTCGGATTTTACCCGGTTTGAAGGGTGGCTCAAAAAGTATGTTGATAACTGGGGTAGGTGTGACACATTCTGTGCAGGGTTTTTTGGTGAACTCATCGTTATGTATCCTGGCCTTATAACAAAAACCCTGACCTGGACAAAATCTAACAGTAGATGGCTCAGGCGCGCATCTGCTGTTATACTCATCCCCTCGCTTAAAAAGGGTAAACAGCTTGAAAAGGCCTTTGAGGTAGCGGATATTCTTTTGACTGATAATGATGATATGGTACAGAAGGGATATGGCTGGATGTTAAAGGTTGCTGCTGATAAACACATGGACGAGGTTTATCAGTATGTACTTGACCACAAGGCTGTGATGCCCAGGACTGCATTAAGATACGCAATAGAAAAGATGCCTGACATGCTTAAAAAAAAGGCTATGGAGCGGTAAACATATTTTTTCTTTAATATTCAGGACTAAATATTACGGAAGAGACAAACCAGTCTGAAATCATCCTTTATAAAACCGACGATGGCCGGATAA
>CAZCMD010000066.1:0-24113 GCA_964499695.1 uncultured Desulfatiglans sp. | reverse complement strand
CCTGTTGATACACCGACACCTGCTGAGACTTTAAAAAAGGAGAGCCCCGAGCATGACTGATGAAGCAAAACAACCCTTTATGAGTCACCTTGAGGAGCTCAGAAAACGGCTGATTCATGCCTGTATTGCCATTGGTATAGCATTCTGCGGCGCCTATTATTTTGCCGATGAGCTTTTTAGCCTGTTAACAGAGCCCCTTACAAAGGTCATGCCCAAAGGAAGCAGCCTTATATTTACAGGCCTCCCTGAGATGTTCTTTATAGAACTTAAAACCGCATTTATTGCTGCCATACTGGTTGCCTCACCGGTTATGTTCTACCAGGCCTGGAAATTTGTCGCGCCCGGGCTTTATCCCAATGAAAAAAAATATGTGACGCCCTTTGTCGCTTCATCCACTATACTCTTTTTATCCGGGGCACTGTTCGGCTATTTCATTGTCTTCCCGGTCGGGTTTAAATTTTTTCTTGGATATTCAAACGAAAGCCTCAGGGCCATGCCATCCGTTCAGCAGTATTTCGGTTTCGCCTCAAAGATGCTCCTTGCATTTGGCATTGTGTTTGAGCTTCCTGTGGTACTATTTTTTTTAACAAAGATGGGGATTATTACTGTTCCCTTCTTAAAGAAACACAGAAAATATGCCTTCCTGTTCGCCTTTATTGTAGGGGCAATACTTACCCCCTCCCCGGATGCCGTATCCCAATGTCTGATGGCCGGGCCCCTGGTGCTTCTGTATGAGGTGGGTATATTCTTTTCGCGCTTTGCAAGACCGGATAAAAAAGAGGAGAAAAAGGAAGAGGAAGAAGGGAAAAAATAGTACCATCCGGAAAGAGGCAAATTCTGGATAGGGCTTTCATTCCCACCCTGAGCGGGATCAGCTAGTCTATGTTTTGATTGCCTTTTGCTGAAAGCTGACCGCTGAAGGCTGACCGCTTGAATCTAAAAACGTCAGTTTTTGGATGCACACTATTTCAGTATATGATAACCTTTACCATGAATGGTAAGGAGTGTGGGCATCTTTTCCACCTCGCCCGTTTCATCGAATGATATCTGACATGTCACTCCTGAATAGTTCTTATATTCAAACAGGGCCTGCTGAAAATCAGCGCGGGTTGTGTGGGGGGCTTCACAGCGTCATACTATTAGGGATTTGATGCCTGATTCTTCCTTTAAACACCAGAAAAAAAGCAAGGCTGTTAAAATTAATACCTTCAACAGCCTTGGTATTACTGTTTATCAGAAGTTAATTGATATTTCACGGTCGTCCCCTACTCCACGTCCCCTACTCCATCCTACTCATCGTCTCCAACCCCTACACCTATTAAGAATAGCTTCTCTATTCTTCCTCCAACCATCTATCAATCTGGAATTTAAACGGATATGGAATCTGCCCATCCTGTTCAGGCATTTTTACTGATTCTGTTTGTGAAGGGATATCCGTAAAATCGCAAAGAAGGGGGTCCGTTTTCTGAATAAATTTTTTAATGCTTACAGGACCCATCCACAGCACATACTGCTCGTTATATTCAGCCTCAGAAACCGCAATCTGCGGCGGCATCACGAGTTTTCCTGTCTGGTGGTCAACCGCCAGTATCTCAAGAGAAGTCTTTGCACGCAGTATTTCATTATTGGCGAAGAACCAGTCAATTCTGGATCGAATGGTGCCAAAGACATCAACAATCACGTAAACATCAATCTCGGCCTCGGACGGTGGCACTACATACACATCCTTTAAAAAAAAATAGGTCTGGGTTAAACCAAAGAGATACTGAATATCATCTGAGGAAACTCGGTCGGAATTCTGGTAAGTGCCTAAGCCTTTATATTCTGTCCCTACCTGCAGATCCATCCCGCTACCTGACTGCTCAGCCTTTTTCCAATCCGGTGCTGCAAGCAGTGACTCGGTTGTACTCGCCATCGAACTGGTTGAGTTACTATCACTATTCGCGATGCTGGTTTCTTCCTGAGTAGTCGAATTCGTATTGCTGATATACCGGGGGTAACTGTAACGCTCAGTGACCGATGGTGATTGGATGTAATTTCCCCTTAGCTCAGAAACCAGAGATAACCGGCCTCCAAGGAGATTACCTACACCGGTATCGCCTATAGAGTTTAAAAAAATATTCACTTTTTTCCCCTTCAGGCTGGTTAAATCTATCTGTTTTAGCGTTGAACGAGTCGTTGCCGCTATCAGCTCCTGTTCAACGGCAAACCGTTTACCACCACCATGCCCCGGTATACCGGTTAAAGTACCACATGATGCAAGAAATAGCAGTATACCAATCAAAAATAATAGAACAGGGCTTTTCCAAATAATACTTATACTTAATACCGATATTCTCATTGATGGTAACATGCAGTCAACATTTCGATAATAATACCTCATCTGATACAACATCCTTTCTTACACTTTACATAAGTAGACTTTTTATTTTATGGCTCACGCAAGCTTTCATCAAATGCACGGATTACAGGATATAAAAAATATGTAATAACTCTTCTTGTACCGACTTTAATTTCAGCTCTCACCTTCATACCGGGCTGCAAACGAAAACCTTCCGGCACATCGCGCAACTGTGTGGACAAAAGACTGATTCTTGTCCGATAGACCGCATTCTCCTGCTCATTTTTTAAACGGTCCGGCAACATTTCTGCTTCATTACTTATATGAAAACTATCTTCACTTATCACACTTACTGCCCCAGGCAGTGTATCATGCCGCTGAAATGGAAAGGCATCAAGCTTTATCCTTACAGAATCACTGATCCTTATTCTAGCAATATCTCTGGATAGCACATATACTTCTGCTTCAATTTTGCTGTTAACAGGAATCAGGGTAATAAATGGCTCTGCCTGCCTGATAACAGATCCAACAGATCTCTCGACAATGGACTGCACAACGCCAGCCTCTGGCGCTCTCAGGACCACAAGATCATGTAACCTCTGGGCTTTATTGATTTCTTCTAACACCTTCTCATGTTCACTTCTAAGTTGAACCTCCTGCTCCATCAACTCACCAGACCGCTCTTCCAAATATTTTGACCATTCTGATTCTGCCTGTTTAACCTCATTCAAAATCACTTCTCTCTCTGCCTTCAGGTTCTCGACATCATTGGAAACCTGGACCCTTGACTGTTGAGCTTCAAGAAGTTTGATCTTGTAGTTTTCTTCCCTCTGGGGCAGACGGGCAGTCACTCCCTCCACATCCCTGAACAATTTCATCTGTTGAGATTTTCCTTCACTTTGCACACTATTCAGCCGTAATTTTGCTTCCAGAGCCGCTATCTTATCTTCATGCACCCGCTTGTTCTCTTCAAGAATAATACTACGCTGCCTGAATATTTGCTCCTGAAGACGCCCATTTTCACCTTCTTCCAACTTTGACTTGAACGATTTCCCTTCAAGCTCGGATGTTATACGGCGTATCTGAGAACCAAGCGATAAATCTCTTATTTTTAACTGGCTCAAATCTGCACTCGTGAAAGTCGGGTCCAGGGTTGCAAGTAACTGGTCTTTTTCAACCAGATCACCAACCTTAATATCAATAGTTCTAATAATAGCAGTATTAATTGATTGGACTATAATAGTGGGTGCAGTAGTCATCAGTTTGCCCTCTCCCACAACAATTCGATCAACCTTAAAATAAATGGCTGAAGCCGCCACGAAAATAAGAGTTGCCAGTATCACATACAGCACCCAGCGAACCTTGCCTGGAACAGGTGTTTCCTCTATTTCAACAGCATCTGGCTGATACTCGAGAATCTCTTTCGACCTATCTATTTTTCTTACTATCATTACGCAAGCTCCATCTGTTCCTGCCACAGCTTTCGATACAGGTTGCAATCCTTAAGCAGTTGCTTATGCGGGCCATACCCAACTAATCTCCCGTTTTCCAGAACAATCGTGCTATCAGAGTTTGTAAGCATAGATAAACGGTGTGATACAATGATCACCGTGCGGTTTTTCGATATCTTCGCAAGATTCTGACGGACAATCCTCTCACTCTCTGGATCAAGCGAACTGGTTGCCTCATCAAGGATCAATATTTCCGGTTGAGTCAACATTGCCCTGGCAATAGCAAGCCGCTGTCGCTGCCCTCCGGATAAATTAGTCGCCCCCTCTTCAAGCATAGTGTCATAACCTTTCGGCAGCTTGACAATAAATTCATCAGCACCTGCAAGAATAGCAGCCTGAATAATCTGCTCTCTGGAAGCTGCTGCCTGGCCGGCCCTTATATTTTCAGCAATACTGGCCCTGAACAGAAAACTCTCCTGCAAAACCACTCCCGTATTTCGCCTGAGGTGTGCGGTATCAATTTCATTCAGATAGCAGTTATTGATTCTGATAGTTCCAGAAGTAGGAAAATAAACCTTCTGCAGCATCCTCGTCAGCGTTGTCTTTCCGGACCCGCTTGGACCAACAACACCCAGTGTCGTTCCGGGTGGAATTACCAGCGAGAGGTCTTCCAGCACATTAGGCAGATCGGGAGCATACCGGAAATTGACCCGGTCCAGAACAATGCTCCCTTTTAAACTCGGGCGGGCGCCATGTCGGTCCGATCCCCACTCCGGCCTTGCGTTCATTACCACGCCAAGTTTTTCAACAGATAAGGCCGCTTCCTGGTATTGATGTACAAGGCCTACCAACCTCACCAAAGGAGAAGTCACCCGGCCTGCCAGCATCTGGAAGGCAATCAAGGCTCCTACTGTCATTGTGCCCCTAAAAACCTGATGGGCTCCAAGCCAGATCAGGATTACCACCATAATTTTTTCTAAAAACCGGGTAAGAGATTTAGCAGTTATTGATATTTTACCAACACGAAACTGCATGCCTATTGCCCTGGCAACCTTTTCTTCCCATTCTTTCCGAAGCTTTGGTTCAATTGCCATAGCCTTAACCGTGGCCATACCATTTATCGTTTCGACCAGCATGGCCTGACGATTACCCTCAGCGTCATAAAGCGCGTTAAGGCGTCTCTTGAACGGTCTTATAAGAAGAATCATTACAAGGGCAATCAATGCGGTAACGATCATTACGATGCAGGTAAGTTTAAGGCTATAGAAGAAAAGAACAGGCAAAAAAATGAAAAGCGACGTTGCCTCAAGCACAGTCAGGAAAACACTGCCGGTCAAGAACCCCCTTATATTTGAAGTCTGTTGTATATGCTTGGTAAGAACTCCCGCTGTTATGCGCTCAAAAAAATCGAGGGGCAAATGCAGCATATGGCGGAATGTTCTTGAAGTAACCCTTAAATCAATTTTATTTGTTGCATGCAGAAGCAGGAAGTCCCTTAAAAAATCAAGGCACGCATTAACCAGCAGCATTCCTGCCATACCGATCCCAAGAACATGCAGTGTAGTAAATGCCTGGTTAACAAGAACTTTGTCTATAACTATCTGAAAAAATATAGGAGTTATTAACGCGATGCCATGAATAAAAAGTACCGCAAGACTGATATCAATGAAGGCAGTTCTTTGTTTCAGAATCTCAGGAATAAACCATCGCAGACTAAAAGGCTGATTCTCGTCATTCAGCTTAAATACCTTCTTAATTACAAAGGTCTCGCCATCCCATATCTCTTTAAACTCACCTCTGGTTAAACGCAAGTGACCGCCATTGACTCCGGCCAGCGGGTCATAACATGCCAATATGACCTCTGCTGCAGGCTGATCTCCAGCAAAAGCACCGGCAATTACCATATGGCGCCCGTTTCGTAACCTGACAATTGCAGGGAATGCCTTTTTTAGATTGATCAGGTTTTCCCAGCTAAGGGATATTTTTTTTGCCTTTAAATCATGATCCTTACATATACGCAGAAAAGTGTTTACCGGGATTTCGTTCTTATCCAGATCATACTCATGCCTCAATCGATCCTGGGTCAATTCTATTTTATGCTCTCTTGCTACTATGGAAAAACAGACAAGCGCAGTATTGACAGGCTCAAAATACAGACATCCTCCGGTCCATTGATCCAGAAACTCTACCGGGTCAACGATTTGATCATCACCCCCCGCCCCTGATTCCTGTATCGGAGCCGCTACAACCAGCCTTGTAGAACCATCGTTATTATTTCTTTCAACCCGGGTAACAGCACGATAACTGCCATCTTTCATTTCAACGGTAACAGGCTGTTCCGCCGCGACTTTCAACAGATGTTCTTTCCCTGATTTAAGAACAACTGTTTTCAGTCCTTCATTTCTTGCTTTCTTGCTTATCTCATCAAGAATCATCTTATTATCGTTCGGATCGACTGGATTAATCTCTTGCAGCGCCTTTCTGAAAGAATCATAACCGGTATGCTCCGCCAGTATCCGGCAACAGGAAATAAGATAAGTTTGCTGATCGGGAATATTATTCAATTGTATATGCATCTACTAATTAACACTTACCTTTCTTTATAGATATATGAGGCAGTTTTTCCGCCTCCAAACACAGGTAGAACAGCATTTGTCAAATACCGGTTAACGCAAAAAAGTCCCAAATGCCTGCCCGTATTCCGGCAGGCATTTGGGACTTTATATAGTACAAAATAAATTGATCAGGCAACAGCGATCATCAATTCATCCTTGTAAGAATCTTTAGCTGCCATGAATTCATTTATTTCCAGTGAGACGCTCTGACGACCGACATCAACACCTGGTAACTGAGATCCTGAAGTTGTCATATATTGCTCATAATCCAGATCACTTTTCCCAGATACAGATCCTGCAAGTACGCTGCTGAAGGAGCTTTCACTCATGCGCTCAACCGCCCCACCTGCATAACGAGAATAAGCAGGAGGGTTAAACATGTTATTGATCTGGTATTTAAAAAACATGGTTTGATCGGCTGCCATAACCATACTAAGCTGATTATCGCCTCCAAGGAACCAGTTTGCTACAGTAACCTGGGTTGCTTCGTTATCATCCACCCGAATGACAAGATCATCATTAGATTGGATAAAACTTAAACGATCACTGGTGATACCTTCAGAGAAGATTAGGTAGTCGTTCCCCCCGCCGGTGTTATTGATGATATCGGCGCCTGCATTCGCACCATAAATATATGTATCATTTCCTTCACCACCCACGAGCATATCGTTTCCAGCTCCGCCAATGAGGCTGTCGTTACCCAGGCCGCCGTTGAGTTCATCGTCGCCGGCAAGGCCGATAAGTGTGTCATTACCTCCAAAGCCGTTGATCTGATCGTTAAAATCACCAAAACCGCCGAACAGCATTGTATCGTCACCTTCGGTACCGTTTATAATATTGTCAAAATCTGGGGTGGTTCCATTATCAATCAGGTCTTCAACCTGAGACGGGTTGAGTTCCTGCGCTCCGTCATCAAGCATGATTGATTCTATCTGATAATCGGCCCCGGTAAACCAGCCAAGCACTGTAACGCTATCGCTGCTTCCGTCAACTGAGATGAGTAAATCATCATTAACCTGCTCAAAAACCAGGGCAGAGAGACCGAGTCCAGCACCAAACTTAAGCTGGTCAATACCGCCGCCGCTGTTATCAATAATATCCTGGCCATCTCCTGCCTCAAAGATATAGGTGTCATTACCGGCACTGCCAACCATGGTATCATTATCCAGCCCGCCGATCAGCTCGTCATTACCGTCGTAGCCATAAAGTTGGTCGTTACCTGCATAACCTATAATTTGATCATTGCCGGTAGAACCGTCAAGAATCTCAGAAGCGCTTGTACCTTCAACAATATTATCAAAACCGGTTCCGCCAAGCATGCTTTCTACCTGTGCTGGAGTAAGGCCGCCGCCTCCGTCAGGTTTGATATACTCTATCTTATTATCACTGTTTACAAACCAGTTCAAAACCGTGATCTGATCACTGCCGTTATCAATAGTAATAACAAGGTCATCTCCTGACCGGTTAAAAGTGAGCTTGTCAAGGGTAATTCCTTCACCAAACATCAGCCAGTCTACACCGCCGCCGCTGTTGTCGATGGTATCCTGTCCATCTCCCATATTATAACTATAGGTGTCACCACCGGAGCCGCCATACAGCATATCGTTGCCGGTGCCGCCGTTTAAAACATCACTTCCTGAACCGCCAAGAATCCAGTCATCGCCTCCAAGGCCGACGAGTATGTCATTTCCCTGATGCCCACGCATAAGATCATCACCGAACATGGTTCCGATAAGGGTGTCTCCACCCTCTGTCCCGTGGAATTCAAAATCAAAGCTAAGGTCGCCCGGAATGGTAATAGTATCCGGTTCAGGATTATCCGGCGGGAACAGGCTGTTGATCTGGGCAGCAGTTATAAACATGTTCTGCTCATCCTGTCCTACCCCCTGCAGCTGGTATTGCGCGCCTAAAAACCAGTTTAAAACTTTTACCTGCTGGTTTACTTCGTCACCAACACGGATTACCAGGTCATCGTTATCTCTGGTGAATGTGAGTTGAGCCAGGGTGTAATCACCGGTAAAAGAGAGAATATCATTACCTCCTTCACTGCAGTCAATCACATTGACGCCGGCTTCACTGAAAATATACACATCCCGGTCAGCGCCCCCTGTTAAGCTGTTGGTTCCTGAACCGCCATCGAGTATATTCTCTCCGGCGCCTCCTATCAGGGTGTCGTCTCCAATTCCTCCGGAAATATAATCAGCCCCGTCATTACCTTCCAGATAGTCATCACCCTCTGCACCCATTATGGTGTCATCACCTCCGTTGCCATAAAGGGTATCATCTCCTTCACGGCCCCAGAGCACGTTTTCTGCATCGTTACCTGTGATGACATTATCCAGCTCATTACCATTTCCCCTGTATACGTCGCCTTCAAGAATGAGGTTTTCCACGTTGGACGCAAGCAGATAATAAGAATCATAGTTCCGGATTTCAGTGTCCGTTCCCTCTGCATCGTTTTCATAGATGTAATCTCCGGAACCGCCGGTGAGATAAGTATCATCTCCCAGGCCGCCGGCCATGACGTCTGAGCCAGCACCTCCGTCCAGGATGTTATTACCACTGTTTCCGATCAGCTCGTTATCCTGGTCATTACCAAAGGCATCAAGATCCTGGTCACCTGTGAGGGTCAGATTTTCAAATTCGTCGCCCAGGGTATAGGATATCGAGCTTTCCACAGTGTCTGTGCCCTGTCCTTCAAACTCTACAAGAATATCTTCAAGGCTGTCTATTACATAGGTGTCATTACCGGAACCGCCTTCAAGGGTATCAATCCCGGCACCGCCGATCAGGTAGTCGGATCCGCTCCCGCCCTGGAGCAGGTCGTTTCCTGCGCCGCCCATTAGGATGTTGTTACCGCTGTTTCCAACGATCACATTATCCAGATCGTTTCCTGTACCGCTGACCGAGGCAGATCCTGTAAGGGTGAGGTTCTCCATATTGGCTGTAAGGGTGTAGTCTGAAGATGCTTCCACCGAGTCCGTACCCTCACCAGCAGTTTCAATTATTGTATCAGCCACATCATCCACCACGTAACTGTCATCGCCCAGGCCGCCTGTCATGGTATCGGCGCCGGCCCCACCCTGAAGCAGGTCGTTTCCTGCGCCGCCAATAAGGGTGTTGTTACCACTGTTTCCAATGATCACGTTATCCAGATCATTACCAATCCCGCTGATGGAGGCTGTTCCTGTAAGGGTGAGGTTCTCCACATCGGCTGTAAGGGTGTAGTCTGAAGATGTTACCACAGTGTCTGTACCCTCACCCACAGCTTCAACTACCGTATCAGCCGCATCATTCACCATGTAGGTATCATTACCAAGACCGCCTGTCATGGTGTCGGCGCCGCCCTGGCCGTCAAGGATATTATCAGCATCGTTACCGATGATAACATTGGCAAGGTCGTTACCTGTACCCTGCACTGCCCCGGCCATAAGAGTGAGATTTTCAACATTATTGGAAAGGGTGAAATTAACGGAAGACTGGACATGGTCAGTTCCCTCATCCGCGGATTCAACAATACTGTCTCCCGTGTTGTCCACAAGATAAAGGTCATTGTCTGAACCACCGGACATGGTATCTTCACCAGTACCACCGTCCAGGGTGTCACTGCCGGCACCACCATATAGAGTATCATTTCCGGTGAGCCCGCTGAGCGTATTACCCAGGCTGTTTCCGGATATGGTATTGTCAAGGCTATTGCCTGTCCCGGTTATGGCCGTAGAATTCTGGGCAAGTTCCAGGTTTTCCACATAATCGCCAAGGGTATAGTCGATATCAGAAACTACCTTGTCTGATCCTTCACCGCTAAGCTCCACAACAGTGTCCCCGGCTTCATTCACCCTGTAGGTATCGTTACCTGTGCTGCCTGCCATTGTGTCTGCGCCCGCACCGCCGTCCAGCGTGTCACTGCCGTAACCGCCGTATAGAGTGTCATTGCCGGCAAGCCCGCTGAGGGTATTGTCCAGACTGTTACCCGTGATAGTATTATCCAGGCTGTTTCCGGTACCGGCAGTTGCAGATGAACCCCCGATAAGTTCAAGATTTTCCACATTGTCGCCAAGCGTGTAATCGATACTGGATACTACCTTGTCTGTTCCTTCACCGGTAAGCTCCATAACTGAGTCTCCGGCATTATCCACAAGGTAGGTGTCATCGCCTGTGCCTCCTGTCATGATGTCTGCACCGGCAAGACCAGCAAGGGTGTTGTCAAGGCTGTTGCCGGTTATGGTATTGTCCAGGCTGTTTCCTTTTCCGGTTACAGCCGCGGATCCCTCGATAAGCTCAAGATCTTCCACATTGCCGCTAAGGGTATAGTCAACGCTTGTAAACACCTTGTCTGTGCCTTCACCGCTAAGCTCCACAACCGTGTCCCCTGCATTGTCCACCTTATAAATATCGCTGCCTGCGCCGCCTGCCATAGTGTCTGCACCGGAAAGCCCGTCAAGGGCGTTGTCAAGGCTGTTTCCGGTTATGGTGTTATCCAGGCTGTTGCCGGTTCCAACAGCAGCAGGTGATCCCTCTGCAAGCTCCAGGTTTTCCAGATTATCGCCAAGGGTGTAATCGATGCCAGAAACAACCGTATCAATGCCCTCATCAACCAGTTCCACCACTGTATCGTCTGCGGATTGGACCAGGTATGTATCATTATTCGCTCCTCCTGCCAGGATGTCTGAACCCTCACCGCCTGACAGCACATCATTCCCTGCCTCACCGTAAATTATATCGTCCCCGGTGTTTCCATTTATTGTATCGTTACCATCCCCGGCATAAGCCGTATCATTTCCAGCTCCCAGGTTGATTATATCGTTACCTCCTTTGGCATCCACTTCATCGTTACCAGCAAGACCGTTAATATTATCTTTGCCGGATGTGCCTTCCAGCCAATCGTCCTCTTCGGTGGATGCAATATCAATCCCTTTGAGTTCAATGAGTTCTGCCATGGTCATAGTCTCACCATCAGAAAATTGGACCATCTCAATGGGAGAGGTCCCTGCCAGGTTATCGTAATCCACACCGTCAAGATGGATTTCATCCCCCGCAACTCCGGTACTGATCTTCAGGGAACCAAGGGAAAGGGCTATCATACCGGAATCGATGCCCGTTTGAAAGAGTAGGGTGTCATTGCCGCCGGCATCGGTAATATGCTTGTTTCCGCTGCCCATAACAAAGTGATAGATATCATTTCCAAGGCCGCCTTCCATAACATCGTTGCCCGATCCGGCTATCAGAATGTCGTTGCCATCCCCGCCGTAAAGTGTATCGTTACCTGCTCCTCCCCACAGTGTATCATTATTTTCTCCTCCATACAGGGTATCATCTCCCCAGCCGCCGACTATCTCGTCGTCTCCCGTACCGCCGTAAAGGATATCATTCCCGTGTTCTTCAATGGGAAGATAGGCTTCATCGTGGTCGCCCCAGATACTATCATTGTCTGCCCCCCCGTAAATAATATCAGCACCGCCACCACCCACAAGAGAATCCTCTCCTGCCCCGCCGTCCAGAAAATCGTTTCCGTTGTAAAGGCTGCTTTGATCAGTTGTACCTTTATCACCCCAGATATAGTCATTACCCTCACCACCCAGCAGAATATCATCGCCGCAGCCGCCGGTAATCTGGTCGTTTCCAATGCCGCCGTCAATGTAATCCGCACCGTGGAAGGCTTCGTCTTCTGAACTACCGCTGCTGTCACCCCAGATATAGTCATCACCCTCATCTCCGAAAATGATGTCCCCTTTACCTACGCCGAGAATAGTATCATTTCCTTCTCCGCCGGATATAAAGTCTTCACCATTGGTCAATCCATACCTATCATCCCCCTGGATAAAGTCGTTCATCAGGCCGCCGTAAAGAATGTCACCTTTCTCTCCCCCCCAAATCTTATCCTCTCCATCACCTCCGAAAATAATATCTTCTCCATGTTGCTCGGCTAATGAGCTTCCACTGTCTCCATTAAGTGAGTCGTTACCGCTTCCTCCGTAAATCGTGTCATTCCCCTCTTCACCGAACACCAGATCATTTTCAGTCCCGGCATCCACCATATCATTGCCGTAACCGGCAAATATCCAGTCATTACCCGCGCCAGCATATATGATATCATCACCTTGTTCCACAGGGTCCGGCGTCGTGAAATCTATGCCGCCCCCGTAAGTTCTATTATAAGTCGTGTGATTGCCTTCCGTGGTCTCGGCACGGGTCACGGTCCAGGGTTCATATGCATAATACCAGTGCAGTTCCCCGTCTCCCTCAATAGTATCGTCTCCGGCGCCGCTGTAAATAATGTCCTTACCGCCACCCCCGGCCAGGGCGTCATTGCCGTGCCAGCCGTAGAGAAGATCATCACCGTCTTTACCGCTCAGAAGGTCTCCTCTTTGACCTGTAGCTACACCGGTTTCATATGCCCCGAGCATGTCGTCGTGTGACAGCTTTCCGTCGGCATACAGAGTATCTGTATCTCCGCCTCCGAACAGTGCGTCACTGCCCTCTCCGCCGATCAGTGTGCTTTTCCCGATTCCGTCCTCTATCCAGTCATCACCGGCTCCACCGTTCAAGACATTGTCTCCTCCACGTACACCGTGCAGCAAGTCATTTCCCCCGTAGCCGTTTATTTCATCATTTCCGGTACTGTCCTGTAAATCATCTTCGCGCCCGGGTTCCGGAATGCTCGTATCCACGATCCAGTTATCAAGGCTGTCTTTCTGGTAATAGACATTGCCCTGCTCATTATAGAATGCTTTATTAGCGTAATCACCATTTATGGTGTTGGTTGTGACCGGATCGATAACCTCCGGATCATCTTCACCCAGTGTGATGCCAAAACGTCCGTCCTCAAAATCGTTGATGACCGCTGTACCGCCTGCAAGGGTAATGGTTAGAGTTGTTCCATCCAGGGTCGCCTGTGCGCCTGTACCATTGTGCGTATAGCCTGTGTCGGTTTTTGTCCATATGCCGCCAAGTGCATTGTTATCTTTGTCTTTTATAACTCCATCATTCTCCTGATCTATAATATAGATCGTGCCTTCTTCCCCAATTACATAGGTATCCATACCGCTGCCGCCGTAGAGGTAATCAGTTCCTCCGCCGCCGGCCAGGATGTCTTTGCCTCCCTCGCCGTATATATTGTCATTGCCTGCACTGCCGGTGATGGTGTCTCCGGCGGCAGTGTCTGCCTCATCCCCGCCCCGGATCTCCTCGATGCCTATGAGGGTTCTTCCTGATAAATCTATGATGTCGGACGTGTTTGTACCTGCAATAATGTCATTTCCGCTTTTACCATCTATGATCTCCACCCGATCGTCCCCTGTGAACATGTTGACCCGGATGGTGTCGTCTCCATTGCTGCCCACAATTTTATCCTCAACACCTTCTCCGCCGTTGAAAATATCGTATTCTGTGTCAGTCCCCTCTATTAAAAAGATATCGTTACCATTACCCCCATATAGTTGATCTTGCCCGGCACCTCCAATAAGTACGTCCTGTCCGCTCCCACCTTTCAGAATATCATTCCCCCGCTCTCCGAATATCAGGTCGTTGCCATCTCCGCCCTGGAGTTGTGCATCGTTAATATCCGAGTTTCCGCGGAAGCCTTTAGCACTGTTATCATTTATCGTATCAATACCCACTATGACATTGGCAATATCAATTCCCTGACCAAACCGATCCTTTAGAAGGTTTTTTGCGGAATCGATCACCGCAGCCAGACTTTCAACCTCCTCTGTACGGCCCATTGCATCCAGATCTCCATTGGCGTCTGTTATGTGTGACGAATAATCTGTCTCGTATTTGTCGATTTTTGATTGATGTAAACGATAAGATCGGTAAAAATCTTTTAACTCTTTATCCGTAGGATTTGCAGGATCGGCATACAATCCAAAAATTTCGGATTCAGCATAACGCCGTTTAGCAATTCCTCCTCTATTCCCTCCATTTGAATCATAGCGGATCTGAAACCAGGCTTCTGCACGGTTATTGTGCGCAATTGCCCATTTTAATCCTTCCCCGAGAAGAGGTTTTGTATCTTTCTGGTTGAAACCCAGGGATAACAAGGCAATTTTTTCATTGGTTGTTAGAGCCAGCGCATCATTTGCATTTATTGGGTCCAGAAAGCGATCCACTTTACCGATGTAGGTGTCAATGGTTGCACTGAAAATGAGACTGATTTTGTCGACCCGTTCATCCGGAATTTCAAATGAATTCGGCAGGAGATTTTTATAATTTGAAAGATTTTGGTAATTGTTTATTTCATCGCCAGTCAAGTTATCCAGGTGGACAAAGGAGTTCAGCTTGCCAAGGTCTCCGCTTTGAATTATAGCATCAAGATCGCTTATGTAATCCGTAAATTCAGCCTTAGCCGCCTCGCTCAGCTGATTTCTTATCTCATTAAGGTCACCTAAAACGGCATTAATTGCTAATGTTCGTGCTTCACCATTGCTGCTATCCTGAATGTTTGACCCAACCCCGATAGTAATCTGCGAAGGCGTTGCAGTGTCAAGATAAGCTTCCTGTTCGAACGATTCCAATAGTTTTAAAACTTCATAAGACTCATTAATTTCTTCATCTGAAAAAGTAACGTTCATAACATTTCTCCTTTAAAAAAAATAAGCAAATTTATTTTTAAAATCCAATCTATAGTAAGTGCACCGTTGGGGGGTCATCCCGAAAAATTGCTTTTGTTTACTGGGCTCAGTAAGGACCATATAGACGCCGGTAATATACCCTCTGTCAATGTAGATATGGTTGTTGTACTCATATACGTGATTCGGGTCCGGCCTTTTTTCACTAAAATGAAGCGAGTTGCGTACCTGCTTTTGAAAATCCAATGGGAAATCCTTAAATAGCAGTCGCTTGAACTTAGGATCATAGCTGCTGACGTCAGGCACTTTAATGTTAAGCTCTTCATCAGGTAATCTGTTTAGTGCAGCTTCAAAATCCGGGCATAAATTTTTATCCGGCAGGGACAAGTGATAATCCTGAACCATAATAAAGAGGAATCGTCTGGAAAGAAGCTGATTCACATGCTCAGGGATCAATTGCTGCTTCCCCTGCTCAATCATTTTTTTCCGGTACACATTGTAAATGTCATAGGCCTTAAAAATATTTTCAAAACCCGTATCGTCTTTTTGACTGCGGAAACGATCCTTAAAATGAGAAGCCTGACGGGATGAATTAAAATCAAACAGGTCATATATCCACTGGGGCTCTTCCCCAGTGCTGCAGTTTACATTAAATTTCTTTTCACCTTCATTCTGATGAATTTTCTTACTGTAAAGTCCGTCCAGCCAGTACACATCCGCAAGATTGAGATATGCCACGGCCCGGTCTGGATCGAGTTGGATGACCCGCTGCAGAATCCGTCTGGCCTGGCAGAGACGGTTGAGACGCATTGTAGAATTTTCTATTTGGCCGTATTGCAGCCACCTTTCATCCCCCTTGAACGTCGTGCCATCCATATCCCTGGTAGTCACATCTTTTTTAAATGTAGCGCTTTTATAGCGGAAAAAGGCGAAGTCGTTGAGTATCTGAATATACTCAGGTTTACTCATGCCCTCGGGGATGCTTTGCAGCACATCTTCGATGCCCGCAAGCTGAAGGGTTATAAATGCCTGGGTTTCATCCTGGTCCTCCTGATATTGTTTTAACGCATTTTTATGCGCCTCGATCAGAACATTGGCATCTGCAGCCCATACGCCCGTCGCTGTATAAATGATCAGGCATCCCGAAATGAGCGAGCCGCACAATATCTTATTCAGGATTCTTATAGTTTCTTCTCCCATTGGTTTATCCATGTTCCCAGTTTTCATGTAAATTGCTTAAACTCATTGCTGATCTCCTTCTTTAGGTGGTTCAGGTTGTGGTATTCTATCTATGGTTTGCGTCTTAACGTAATAGCAGACATCTTCCAGGGTATTGTCCGGTTTGTATTTCCTGATGGAAATAAGGTTGGTTTCATCAAAGGGGACATTATAGTCCGCTCCGATGACACTGACGTATGAACTGCCTTCATAGACAAAGGGTCGGATGTACATGTATGGACTGATACAGATATAATTGTAAGGCACGTCCGGTCGGGCTTTCCCCTCAAAATAAAAAATACGCTGGGCAGGTAGGTCCTTCAAAATATAGGGCCCCCCGTCTTTAGCCCTGAGACTATCTCCAATACGGTGTTTTAATAACTCCATTATCTCTATCCTGGTTTTGATTTTTTCATACATTTCATATGGGAAATAGCGCAAGTATTCTTTTTCTGCCATTGAGTATGAAGGATAGGTCCTGTGAAATAAAACGACCTCCTGCCGGGTATCATTATTGATATCAAAAACAGAGATTTTTGCATCCTGATTACTACGGCTGTATAAATAATCGCCTTCCATTATCTGTGCATCTTTATCCCACTTGATACTGTTGTACTCCTGGTGCGTATCAAGAACCAGTCTGCCATTTTGTTTTAAATCCTCATTATAAATTGAAAGCATGTGCTGGCACACATTATCATTTTTGCTCATGACCAGAGCATAATAAGTATTATCTGCATGGGCTTCTGAAAATGACATGACAGCTAAAAGAACAATAAAACATATAAGTCTCATTTATACCTCCTTTGTTTTAGATAGTTTTCGTTTTTGAACATGATTCGTGCCGCATTATTATTCCATAAACAGGTTGGGTTGATATGCTTAACCCAGCCAGCAATTACTTAAAATAATTAATATTCGTGCACAGTCATCTTTCATAAATTTTTATACAACTATAAAACAGCAGGTAAAACAGGAGTAGACATACTCAATTGCAGATTTTCTCATGGAAAAGGAAAATAGCAAGGTAATGCCTGTCCTTACTGAACAACCATCTACCCTTTTCTCCCCTCCCAAATGCAAGAAAAGAATCAGATTTGCTAACCCTCGAAAGGTTTAACTACTTCTGTGAAGGCTTAACGCCTTGAAAATCAATTAATATAGGATTATTCAAAAATGATGTGGATACAAATAACTAAATTAATTATTTATGTCAAGATGAAAAATAAAGTTTTTTTAAAAAAAAAATAAATTATGAAAGGGGACAATCCTTAAAAAATAAAATTACAGCATGGGTAAGAAATGTAAGGGCAAGATCAGATATCCCAGGAAGACCAGGGGGCATCTTATAATCAAATATAAATTCATCATAGCAGGCGCTGGGCCCACACCACCACTTCCAGGTGTGCACTCGGGAACTGGGTTGCTCGCAATGAAACAGCACCTGCAATCTCACGAATCTTAGTAAATAACATTAGCAGATCTTCGATTATGCCGTCATCGTGGAGCTTGTCTGAAAGGGAACGCTGTAAGGTTATTAGGTTTGATAGCATCAACCTTATAACCTCTCAGTTCCGTATGGATTATAGGCATATCCTTTAATTCCAAGTATGGCTCCGACGCTTTGTGTGAGAATGTCTCCGAGAGAATGGCCTTTAAGCGTAAGGTTCTCGGCGCAAATGTTGTTAGTCGCCATCATCGCCTCTACAAATGCCTTGGCATCATTAAATTGTGGATTGAATTATTAAGGCCAATTATTGCATCTGTCCCTATATCGAGCCTGTCGAGTTCTGTTTCTCGAAAAGCGATGATATACGCATCGGTAGGGTTTCCAGAAGAATCGTTTTTTCTCAAAAGGATCGCCTGCATCCCTGAGGCTGTTGAACTATAGTCTTTGACGGTGTAAGAAAAGTCTAAAGTATAATTTATACCATCATCCGTAAAATTAGTAAGAAGATCATTTTTTTTTAAAGGTGTCGAACCATAGTCCAGGCAAGACAATTGAGAAAGCAGTCCCATTTCAAGAACAATATTTTGATCAATGTTGATACTCATTTATCTCTCCTTAATTTTTGATAAAGTTTATTATTTATAAATTGTAAATGATTCATACCATTTATTCGATCTATTGGGAAAACGCGGTCATCGAATCTGGTGTAATCGTTCAACCCGCACATTGGTTTCGGACTGTAGTAACGATTTCCCACTACAATATCGGGTAATATCATATACCACCTGCGCATCAGCCTGCGGTTATAGGCAATGATCTCATTTGTTTTTTGATCCGTTATTATGACCTCATCACTCCAGAGATAATGCCTCTCAAATGGTGTCAGAGAAACCGGATTAAAGACAACACTGTAGTTAAACGTGGGCATGGTTTCTCGTGTATATTCCTTTCCTCGCTCAGCGATCCTGCGGGATTCAATCCACATAATTTTAAAATAATCTCCAGGTCTCTGCCTGGCATGGATTTCAGTGCTTTCCCGCCAGTCTTCCTCTGTTGCAGTGTAAACATAAATCTTTCCTTCAGGCCCGTTCAACGCCATGGTCTTAAGATGAACACCATCCAGATAATTACGAATCATCAGCAACCGGTCATTTTCATCAAACCCGGGATAGATATTATCTTCCCAGTAGATACTTTCCGGGTATTCCACGGTTTTTTTGATAAATGTTTTCGGCTGGGGATCTTCTCTGCAGATCTGCCAGGCAAGGATATGTGTGATGATAATGTCGTGGGTCAAAAAAAGCAGAACCGTAATGAACAGTACAATACTACCCATCAATAAAATCTTTCCAGTGCTCATGCAACCTCCTGTGCTGATTTGAAAATGATAGCTTTGGTCGTGCTGTAGGGACTAGGGGGCGCAGGTAAATTGGGATTCCTGAGAAGTAACTCTTGCGCATGGTTCATGTATGTGTTAGCGAAATTTTGTGACTGAATGAGCGATAAGCCATCACCACTATCCTGAAAAACTTGTATATAATCCTGTAACAACACTCCTGATGTCATATTTGAATATGATGCAAAAGAGAGCTCAGAATACTTGTGATAATCCGATATTGTACTCATTTTTTATTCTCCTTTACGAAAATAGATATTTCAAATTTATTACCATTCACCGGGTCTGGGCATGTAAAAGAAGAAGGGTGCCAAGGCCCATAAAGATCTCCTCCTCGTCCATAACTAATTGATTCACCAAGTATTTTCCCGTCACTACGGCGTACAATCTTTACTTTATATCTTGTAACAGAAGGCTTTTTTTTTCGGATATGAGTTATCGTCCATTCCGAAAAATATTTATCCGACGATTTTAGATTTTTTTTATCAGGAATGTTGATCCTGCCAAAATTATCCAAAAGGTCTGATGTAAATGCGACAGTCTCATAAACCTTGACACCACCATCAATGGCGCACATCTCCCTTACTTTGGCATCCCAGTACATTTTTTTCCCTGCAACCTCCCAGAAGGCACTTCCAAACCAGATTAATAAAAGAAAAATACCGATGACAGCACGTAGAATTTTAAGTCGTAAATCGGTTTGCTTGAAACGTCGCCAAAGACGATAGAGCACCCATCCAAACGAGAGCCATAGCCCGATCAGCACCAGCAGATAAAATCCACTCATGGTTTTGCCCACCCATAGGAAATGATAAAGTCGCCTTTAAAAATCTTTTCTGCCAATTTTTGCGGTGTGCGCTTTGCATCAACAGCGGCCTTAATCGCTTCATCTTCAACACCGTTATTGTCATTCCACTCAACATAGGCAAGATCCGCAAACCATGAATATTTGTAAAATTCTGATATTTTCATAGGATCTCCTTTCTGCAGCCATAAAAAATTTAATGTGTATTATCGTTTGGTCTTAGTACTAATGTAACGATATCAAAGGGGTCTGAATCACCCAACCCTCCCTTACATTTCCAGGGTATAAACGTAAAACCTGTGAGCCCGTAAAAAGCCATATCCGCCCAACCGCCATCTATTGTGAATTGAGCAGCCTCTCCAAGGACCTCATGGCTTAAACGATCTCTAATTTGATATTGATGAATTATTATTTCTGGTGTCAGATTTTTTCTTGTAATTACCAATTCATATCGGCTTACAAGCTTATCTATCTTTTTGTATGTCGATTTTCCATTTTCTATAAAAAGTTTAAATTTCCCTTTTGGACTCTCGTCTTCAACAAATTTAAAACCATATTCGGCCCAGCCCTTAATGCTTCCAGCGCCAAGAAAGCTTTCCGCCTTAACCGTCCGGTACACATGCAGCCCGGCCTTTTCGTTGCACAGCCTCGTCGCCTCCTGCCCGATCTGATAGACATCCCAGAAAACGGCGATCAGCATAGCAAGGGTACAGCAGGCGGAAATAACCGGTCCGTACCATTTAACCGGTTTACCTTCCAGGGCTCGTATAAGAACACGTATCATCGATCCAATAAACCATAAAGCAAACGGGGCAACCAGTATGATCCCGAAACAGTATGTGTAATACCGCGTACCGAAAATTTCGAACACACCTGTGCCCATAAACATTACCCCCTTTCTGTTTTTCCATCTTCTTTCAGTTTAATTTCATAATTTCTGTCGTCTTCGTAAGATCCATGTTCCCAGTTTTCATGTAAATTGCTTAAACTCATTGCTGATCTCCTTCTTTAGGTGGTTCAGGTTGTGGTATTCTATCTATGGTTTGCGTCTTAACGTAATAGCAGACATCTTCCAGGGTATTGTCCGGTTTGTATTTCCTGATGGAAATAAGGTTGGTTTCATCAAAGGGGACATTGTAGTCCGCTCCGATGACACTGATAACAGTAAAAAGAACAATAAAACATATAAGTTTCAATTGTACTTTTGTTGTTCCGGTTATTTTTCGTTTTGCGTCCAGGATTCGTTTCATAATTAACAGCTTCAACAGGTAATATTCGCGCACAGTTATCTTGAATATTTTTTTATCCAATTATGAGTCAGTGGATAAAACAGGATCAGACATTTTAAATTGCAGATTTTTCTATCTAATGGAACAGGAAAATAGCAAGGTAATGTCTGTCCTTCCCGAACAACCATTAACCCTTTTCTACCCTCCCGAATGCAAGAAAAGAATCAGATTTACTAATTTTGAAAAAAACTAAATCGTATTTATAAATACTTAAAACTTTAAAAAACAAGTCATATAAGATTTTTTATTTGTAATATAATTTGTCAAATAACAATAATAAAAATTATTATCAAGATGAAAAATAAAAAGGGGGCATCCAGGGGTAAGGAATTTTAAATAAAACTGGATTCCCGATCAAAGTCGGGAACGACAGGCTGAGGGAGACTATTTCAAGATATGATAACTCTTACCATGAATGGTAAGGAGCGTTGGCATTTTTTCCACCTCGCCCGTTTCATCGAATGATATCTCTCCTGTGACACCTGAATAGTTTTTATATTCAAGCAGGGCATTCTTGAAATCAGCACGGGTATTGATATCATTTTCACTAAAAAGCCCGTGCATCATCTTTATGGTATCAAACCCGGTTGCAGCAAGAATCCCCGGTGCTTTTCCATAGGTTTCTTTGTAAAGATTTACAAAATCCATAACACTCACCGATTCATTATCCGCATAAAAACCGACCGGGAATATGGCCCCCTGCAGGTATTCGGATGTGGTGCTCACCAGGTCATCGGAGAGCCAGAGACTCGTACCTAAGAAGGGCACATTGAAGACATTATAAAAAGGGAACTGAGGTGCGATGAGTGCGATATTCTGACTGTTGTCAGGGATAAACACCGCATCAAAATCCACTATGGGGTCTGTCTTTGCATGGTATTCTATGCGTTCCATATCAGGGGCCTCTGCCCCGGGTTTCATATTATCTGTCTGTTCAGTATCAGGTCGTTCCGTATCTATTTCTGCATCAACGCTATCATCAGGTGGAACCTCTTCTGAAACAGACGCTGTATCATCCATTGGTTCCCGGGTAACTGCCTCTTCAGATAAAGACGTCTCTGAGGTGCCATCTCCCGCCTTAAGTGCGTCAGCAGCCTGTTGATCGGTAGAGGAGGCTGTAGTTTTTTCCTGCCCTGCGTTTAAATTGGCAATGGCAAGTCCCTGGGCTTTTAACTTTTCAATAACCGACCTTGGTCTGGGGTAATAAAGACCCGCCATCTTCTTTATGCCATCTTTAAAATCGGTATCACCCGGTTTATAAGGCTCAACAGCGGTTATTTCACCACCCAGTTCATCCACCTTGTCCCAGAAAATATTCATTAAATATTTTCCATATGATGTATCAGGATAAAAGATACCGAACCGCAGCATGCCCATATCAATCGCCTTTTTTACAAGGGCATCCACCTCCTTTTCAGGGGTCAGATAGTTCCTGAATACCCATTCTCCACCTTTTGTAATGCCCGGTTTCTGGGTAAAGGTTATGATCGGGACACCATGTTCCATGGCCTTTTGTGCAGCAGCAGCAGATGCCGTCTGAGATAGCGGCCCTACAATGGCGATAACCTTGTCCTTCATAACAAGTTCATCAATGGCGGATGTAGTATCCTCGGGTGAGGCATTTGTATTCTTTATGACAAGTTCTATGGAGATACCGGTGTCTGCTGCGCCGAACAGGTCAAGGCCAAGTTCTATCCCGTTCAGGAGTTCCTCACCGTATAAGGCATAGTCACCCTTGAGCGGTAAAAGGCAACCTATTACCATTTTTGTAACCCTGTTGTTTTCTTCTGTTGCCTCAGTAATCCGTGATATGAGTTCCCGGCCTTTTGTAACAAGCCCTGTATCGTTTTGCTCAGATGCAGAATTGACAGCAAGGGTTGCAAGCCTTTTTGCCAGCCCGAATGCCTTTTTATCAAGGGCTATTTCAGCCTGCCTTAAATTAATGGCAGCCATAAAGGAGGTGATACCGTCAAGTTTTTTTATCTTGTTCAGATCAGCCTCACTCGTCATGCTGATAATATCTTTAATGGCGACGGATGTCTCTCCCTCATAATCCCCTGATACCCCTGCCGCCCTCGCTGTTTTAAGGGATACTGTCATCCAGAAACATGCTTCAGACATGAGGCCAATGGCCCTGTTCGCATCACCTGTGAGCCTCTGCATCTTATAGCGCTCAGGGCTCTCAGGGTAATCTTTTAACCACTCTATGGCAAAGGAAATGGCATTTTTATAATCACCGGTATGGTATAAACAGAAAATCCTGTAATACCTGATTATCCGTGTATCAGGGTGATCGGGTTGTTTTTTAAGAACCCTGTTGAATGCCTCAAGTGCCCTATCATATTTGCCTGCCTCATAGTCAGCAAGGGCATTTGAATACCTGGCACTGCTCTTTACTGTTTTTACAGACAGTACACCCTTATTCCCCGTTGTCCCGCAGGAAAAAAAGAGAAAGGCCATCCCCACGAAAATCACGGGGACAGCCTTTTTTATAAGGTGTTGAGTTAAAGGCACTAGTTTTTATCCTTACCTACTTCCTCAAAGTCTGCATCAACCACATCATCATCCTTTGCCTTGCCTGAAGCGTCGCTGCCAGCACCGCCCGCCTGCTGCTGTGCCTGCTGCTCCGCGGTGGCCTTTGCATACATGGCCTCGGCTATCTTGTGTGATGCCTGGGTAAGCTCTTCGGTCAGGCGCTTGATCTCATCGACATTATCGCCTTCCATTGCCTTTTTCAGTTTTGTAATGGCGTTTTCTATTGCCGATTTAGATGTTGCATCAAGATCCTTTACATCTTCCTTGAGGGATTTTTCTGTTGTATAGATCATGCTGTCAGCCATGTTCCTGGCGTCAACAAGCTCCCTTTTCTTCTTATCCTCATCCGCATGCATCTCAGCATCTTTCATAAGCTGCTTGATCTCTTCATCTGAAAGCCCGCTCGATGCGGTTATCTTTATTGACTGCTCCTTGCCTGTACC
>CAZCMD010000065.1:0-24254 GCA_964499695.1 uncultured Desulfatiglans sp. | reverse complement strand
CGGTTATAATGAAAACGACAGCATTTCTAAAGATAACCTCAATGATCTTGCAGATGAAGAAAACAACCAACAAGCATTATTGGATAGCCCCTCCTCCGGCTTTGACCTGACTCCTATCTTTATGCTGCTACTTTTAAATGACAATGATAATGATAGCCTTGATGATGACTGGGAAATGTGTCATTTCGGCACACTTGCATATGGAGCAGGAGACGATCCTGATACCGATAATTTATCCAATCTAGGGGAGTATAACAACCATACTGATCCGAATAATCCCGACACAGACGATGATGGTTTAACCGATGGCTGGGAGGTGGTAAATGGGTTAAATCCGAACAGCATCGATTCAGATGAAGACCTGATGCCTGATAACTGGGAGGTAACACATAGCCTTAATCCCATAGTCTTTGATTCTCATGATAACCTTGATAATGATGGCTTTACCAATTGTCAGGAATATAAACTTGAAACAGACCCCAATAATGCTGGTGATACACCAACAGCCCCTGATGATATAGATTTGGGCCTTGATAATGATGAACAGCAGGGGGGCGGAGGGCTTGTTGGAGAGACTATACGCATATTAAATGGGAATGTAATAGAATCAAGAACCGATCTTAGCTTTAGTTCCCCAAATAAACTGGGATTATCCCTGGAGGCATACTATAACAGTAAAAGCAGTTATATCGGCTCAATGGGCTATGGCTGGACCCACACCTATGAAGTGTTTCTGGATGATGATGTTGTACTCGGTTCTTTAACCCTGCTTAAGATAACAGACAGCACAGGAAAATCTCATTACTTTTATCAAGAGGCAGAAGGAGAGTATAAAGGGATATTTGCAGAAAAGAGCTATGTAAAGATAGAATCAAATAACTACATATGGCATCTGTTAGACGGCACCCAATATGGCTTCTCTTCAGCAGGCAGATTATTATGGATAGATGACCCATCCTCTAACAGACTTGCCCTTACATATGACATAAACAATAAACTTACAAAGGTCACAAATAGTGCAAGCGGAAGGGAACTTAACTTTTATTATGATGTAAACGGATATCTGGATTATGTAACAGGCCCAATCACAACCGCTGTAACTGATGGAAAATGGGTGGATTATACCATAACCTCCCAGAACCTTACCTCAGTAACATATAAAGATAACTCCGGTTTTAATTATACCTATACCGATACAAACGATATCCATAACCTGACCGGAAAGGCGAATAAGGCAGGTCATCAGATAAACACCTGGGGATATGATACATCTGACAGGGCAACATCTAACTTTAGCAGGGATGGAAAAGGGGTTGACTTAATCGCATACCAGACCTCAACCTTAGTTAATGTAACAGATGCATACTCTAAAATAAGAACCTATTCCCTGACAACAAAGGCCACAAGAAAAAGGATAGAAACCATTACAGAGACAGGAGGAAGACCTCTTCCTTTCCCCTGGAGTTCAGATAATACTGTAAACTGGGTTTATGACAATAACATGAACCCGGTTGAGACAGAGACAGCAGGGGGAACAGTAACCAGGTATTCGAACTATGATGAAAGAGGAAACCCCAATACTGTAACACTGGCCTTTGAAGAACCTGAAGAAAGAGAAATAACCTTTACTTATCATTCATTTATTAATGCCCCATTAACAAGAACAGAGGCAAGTGTTCTTGGCCAGCCCGGAGGTTCAAAGGAAACCATATGGGATTATGATAATGACTATGATGCTGAGCCAAATGAAAACCCTACAGCTAATGTCTCAAGGGTAATAGAAAAGGGATATACAAGAGATGTATCAGGAACAGTGGTTCCTTATGAGTACATAACCACCATTACCTATAACAGCAAAGGCCAGGTGCTTACCATAGATGGCCCCCGTTTAGGGGCAACCGACACAACCTCAATAATCTATAACACAACAACAGGGGATATCCAATCAATCACCAGACCTCTTATAGGCGCTAGCACATTCAGCAATTATGACAATGCCGGGCAGGCAGGGACAATAACCGATGTAAACAACCAGTCAAAGAAATACACCTATGATGCAAGGGGAAGGGTAATAACCAGTACCAATAATGCAGACTCAAGTGCAAGCAGTGTCATGTATAACACAGCAGGGCTTCCTGAGGTCCAGACAGATGAGGATGCGGTAGACACCACGTTTGACTATGAGGCCGCATATGGAAGGCTTTTTAAAAGGTTTGATCATGAGGGTAATTATATCCAGTATAGTTATGACACACAGGGTAATGTAACAGAAAAGGGATATTATGATCCGACAGATACCAGGTCAAACAGGCAAAGATACCTGTATCAGGACCCAACCCATAATATGCCCGGTCTCCTTTTTAAAGAGATAAATGGGGATGATACCTATACCCAGTATGGCTATGATCTTGAAGGGAATGTTATATCAGTAAGAAACCCCAATGGCGATGCAACCAGTTATTTATATGATCCATTGAACAGGCTAAAGACAGTGACCCAGCCCGGGGAAAGAGTAACAACATATGGTTATGATACTCAAGGAAACCTTACCTCTGTAACAGATGCCGAAACACATGTAACCACCTACCTTTATGATGATATGGGGAGGCTGGTATCTACCTCATCCTCTGACACAGGTACAGTTACCTATGTATATGATGAGGCAGGAAACCCGGTTTATAAGAAAGATGCCAAGGAAGTAACAGTAGGTTATCAATATGACCTCCTTAACAGGTTAACAAATGTAAATTTCCCGGACACCACTCAGAATATAGTTTACAGTTATGACCAGGGTGCAAATGGTAAAGGTCAAAGAACCGGCATGACAGATGAATCGGGAACTACCTTATTCACTTACAATGCCAGGGGAAGGCTTACCGGCAAGACAAACATAGTGAATGGCGTAACCTATAATTTGTCAAGAATATACACCCCCGGAGGCAGGGTAAGCTCCATAACCTACCCCACAGAAAGGACAGTTGATTATCACAGGTCATACTGTGCATGCAGTGTGGATTCAATAACAACCACCTATAACAGCATTACAAAGACCCTGATGGAAAACCTGAGTTACAGGCCATTTGGCGGTGCAAAAGGAATGGAAACCGGAGGTGGAGGCACAGTAGGGAGCACCTTTAATAATGCAGGGAGGATGACAGTATCAAACCCCGGAGCAACCCATGAAAAGACATACACCTATGACAATAATGGAAACCTTACCTCTATAACAGCGCCATCTTTGCCATACAATAGCAGGGTATATGGTTACGATGCTTTAGACAGGTTAACCCATGCAGAAGGCCCATGGGGTAACATAGATTATACCTATGATGATGTGGGCAACAGGCAGACTGAGACAATAGGAACAAATACTCAGACATACAGCTACCTCACCGGAACAAACAGATTAAACACGATTACCGGTGGAACAGCCAAAACATATGCCTATGATTTGAACGGGAATATCACTGGTATAAACACAAAAACACTTACCTATAACCAGGATAACAGGCTTACCAAAGTTCAGGAAGGGAGCACAGTCCTTGGTGAATATACCTATAATGGCCTTGGGCAGAGGATAAAGAAGGTAGCTGGCACCACAATCACCATTTTTCACTATGACTTTGATGGGAATATCATAGGTGAGAGCAATATTAGTGGAGCCTTCTCAAAGGAATACCTCTACAGGAGCAGTAACAGGCTTGCAATGGTAAATACATCTACCGGAGATGTCTACTTCTTTGGTAATGACAGCTTAGGCACCCCTCAGATATTAACCAACTCTACGAACTCTGTAGTTTGGGAAGCGAACTATAAACCTTTTGGTGAAGCAGCGGTTAATCAAGGCTCTACAGTGGTGAATAACTTTCGTTTTCAGGGCCAATATTATGACTCTGAGACTGGATTACATTATAACTATCACAGATATTATGAGCCTACCACGGGGAGATATCTCACTCCTGATCCAATTGGACTTGGCAATGGAATTAATGTGTATAGCTATGTCAAGAATAATCCAATCAATTATGATGATATGTTGGGGCTTGTAGATATCAATTTACATGATCCTGTAAATGACAAAGACCTTTATAAACCAGCTAAAACATATAAATCATCTAGTGGATACTTCACAGTTGGTGGTCATGGGACTCCTTCAGCTATTTACGATGATAGAAGTGGATTAAAAAATAGTAAAGCTCTTACACCATCAGGGTTGGTAGATATTATTGTAAATGATAAAAATTACAAAGGACAAGATATTGAACTTGTTTCATGCAATACAGGGAAAGGCACTAATCCTTTCGCCCAACAAGTAGCTGATGAATTAAACAAAAGAGGGTATAACGTAACAGTGTACGGAGCTAATGATTTTGTACAATATAGTTACAGTGATTTTTTGGGAAAGCCATGGTTTTTAAAAATGAAAGTAAAAAACAATGGACAATTTTTACCTTTTAAAGGAAGGCCATAATATGACTATTTTTGGGTATATAAAAAAAGGATATTTCGTTCTTATTATGTTGTTTATATTTTTAACACCATTCTATGCATGCCAACATAAAGAAATTTCAACAGCTAGTGAATATTTTATACCTCCTGATCAGTTGAAAGTATTAGAAATTAAAGCAGATCGAGGGGATATAAATGCAGCTTCGAGAGTAGCAAATTACTACAAATTTGTGAATTATAACCTCGATAAAATAATTAAATATTTAAAACAAATTGCAGTGACAGGAGACACAACTGCTCAATACAATTTAGCCTTCCATTTATTGTTATCTACTAATGCACAAGAAACACGTAATGAAGGAATAATTTGGCTTAAAAAAGCAGCAGATGGTGGTGAGTTATACGCTCAAGTATATTTAGCTAAATTGTATGAAATTGGCGATGTTGTTGAACAAAATAATAAATACGCAAAACAATGGTATGAAAAAGCGGCACAACAGGGCGATATTCAATCAATGTTAAAGATGTCTGATTTTTATTTAGAGGGTAAGGGAGGCGAAAAAGACCGTATCAAAGCGTTTGCTTTTTTATTATTCGCAGAGCTATTTACAAATAATAAATCATTACAGTTTAAGGAAATTGAAACAAAAAAAAAGGCAATAATATTATCAGAAGCTGAAAAGAAAAAAGCAATAATTGAATACGGAAAATTTAAAAAAAGTCTATTCAGATAAGCAATAAAATCTGTAAAATAAAAACGGGTTCATTAAAATACAATAAGGAATTCTTTGAAAATAAATACAACTGATTGGGATGTTCAAATAGTTGATATTGATTTCGAAGAAATGGAGAAAAGGTAATGATAAGGAAAACAATAATAACCCTTATGAGTCTGCTTATCTTAAGCACAATATTTTCTATCAACGCTGGGATAAGCAGCACAGTAGATGAGTGTAATGATGGCACTCAAATACCATCACCCCCTGGCGAAGTTGACTACTGTGCAATGAGCCAGAACAATCCAGAATCAGAACCAGCTATTCAAGCCAGTTCAGATGAAATAGAGCCAGAGGGTTCAATCACACTATATATCAAGCCAAGCAGTCTTTCACAACCCCCCTATAATTGGTCAGTATCAAGTGAAAAATATACACTTGATAAAAGCACAACTATGAGTAATCTTGAGACAGTAACCTTGATTGCCGCTTCTGGAACATGCCGAGGGGGAGGATATTCAAGTAGTGACATTAAAGTAACTATAACCGTAACTGATATATGTGGAGTAACTGGTAAGGCAACTATTAGAAATACCGCAGGAAGTTGGCAGGATATCACCCCGACAGTATTTTATACTGCTACATGTACCCTTGCAACATTATGTCTTTGTCCAGAACTACCAGAGGAGGAGAATTGTGGATCTTCAGTATGTTATAACTATCCACCTTTCGAATTAATAATAGGCGATACTAAATGGTATAGTAATAACACGTGCCAGATAAATAAAATAACTAAGTGGCCACGTGGAACTAGTTGGCCTTCGGCCTGTAGCTCATCCACACAGATGGCAACTTGGACAAATGGCGCAGTACCTATTTGTGGAACACAAGGGATTAGTCTTCCTTGGTCAACTCCAAAACAATATATGGAGGCACTAGGGACTTTACCTTATTATAACCCTAGTACTGAGGTATTAACTACAAGTTTACATAGGCAAGTGTGGGGGTGTCCATGAAAAAGATACCATATTATTCCCTGAATTTCGCATCATAAATAAAAGATATTAAATGAACCATCTGGGGAACGCTAGTTTTATTTCGATAAGTTTTATGCTGCATTACGATAGCTGTGTGGGAAAGTACATATTATATAAAATGGGCTGTTAAAAAGTTGTAGGATAAGACCCAACAAGAATGTGAGATTTGAATCTGAAGTAGCAGCTATCGCAGAAAGAAATAAAATAAATAACCAGAATCAGAAGCCTGTACAAATATCCTATCAGGGCATCACAACAAACTTATATTATGATGGTACAGGAAAGAGGATAAAAAAGGTTAAAAGCGCTAAAACAGTAATATATGTTGGAGGGTTATAAGAAGCATGAATCGGCTGGCAATGAGTTATTTATATGCCAATAAAAACATCACAGAACCATGGGATATAACAGCATGAAATTTAAATATGAATTAAGAGATACTGCTTATTTTAGTGCTGCACAATTAACTAAGATTTTTCCAGTAAATTTTGTTATAGAGCAAGATGATAAGATTTATTTGTTAGCCGAGTTTCCTCCTGTTACAACTGAAAGTGATTCACTTTATATTGTGCAAAGAGAAATAGACAGGATATTCTTTCTTACCGGGGTCAATATGAAATATGAGCTTAAAACAATCGAAGATGATAATGGCATTAATATTGGCCTTAACAATCTTAGGATGGACTTGGGTGTAGTCGAACTACTTCCAAATGATATTGATCACCAGCAATGGAGTAAAGATAATATTACCGTTCATTTAAGATTATGGAACATGGCACATTCTCTGGCCATACCCCTTGCGGCGAAAATAAATTTGCTTTTTCAGATAATCGAAATTGAATACCCTAACACACAAGATAAGGAAGTTTATATACCATATTTAGATACAAAAAATCCGCCTTCGAACATGACAGAAGCTAAATTATTAAGAGATCTCATGAGTCATGGGAAAAACTCCAAAGTTAAAACACAACTTGAAAATTATTGTAAATTTCTAAAGTTAAAACCCGGCATGCATGACCCTGCAGATCGAGATTTTATGAACTGTGTAAAAAAACGCCTTTTTGTATTGGAAAATGAAGCACAAAAAATAATAGAAAGTAAAATTACCAAAACACATTGATGTTAACAAAAATGTGTGATTTACCAAAATACCAACATACTTTTTGCTACATAAACGATCATAAGAATTGGTTTTTATGGGGAGGTGCTGTAATCTACTGGTCTTTTGGAGAAAAACCCGCATAAATCGGAATTTAAAATTCTCCACCAAATTTTTGTCATAAGAAAAGGCGGTATTGCCGGGATAAAGTCCCAGCAAACCGCCCATAAGTGTTAGAAAGCTCTCCTGTATAGTATTCTGGAAAAGCTCATTAATTTATTTTATTTAGGTTGTCTATTTGAAATACAAATTTTATATATATCGATTATTGCCGATATATTATAAATGGCGGGTTTTTGGTCCGGTTTATGTGTAAGTGATTATTAAACCATTTTATATGTTTCACATATAATAAATAAAGAGTCTATGTTTCCAGTTAAATATTTTAACAGAGAAAAGTACATTATTCTTCTTGCTATAGCCCTGCTCATAGTCACAGTATCTATAATTATAATGTCATTGGTTCCGCCTGTTAGCAGGGATGAGTTGGTTCACCATCTGGCAGTGCCTAAACTCTACCTCAAACAAGGGGGCATCTACGAAATCCCATATATGGATTTTTCATATTTCCCCATGAATCTTGATCTCGTGTATATGATTTCCCTCTATTTCGGAAACGATATTGCCCCAAAGTTAATCCACTTTACTTTTGCCCTTTTGACTGCATGGCTGCTCTTTAGATACTTAAAGAAAAGGGCAGGCACAGTATACGGCTTGTCTGGCGCACTCTTTTTTATCTCCATACCGGTAATAATAAAATTATCTATAACTGCCTATGTAGATCTCGGGGTGATATTCTTTTCTTTTGCCTCTTTATTGCTTGTTATCAAATGGCTCAATGAAGGCTTCAGAAAAAGGAATCTTTTTTGTGCCGGGATTATGTGCGGGCTTGCACTTGGCACAAAATACAGCGCCATTGTCGCCTTTGCACTGAATGCGTTATTTATCCCATTTTTATTTTCAAGGTATGCAAAAGAAAAAGAGAGGCTGTTTAGTCGTTCATTATTACACTTAACTATCTTTTTTCTTGCTGCCGTTGTGGTTTTTTCACCCTGGATGATAAGAAATTATCACTGGAAAGGGAACCCTATCTATCCCTTGTATAATAACGTCTTTAATCCCCCTGTCCAAAAGTCAGTCGATACTAGCGTAAAAATAATCGAAAAAAGAGCTACCCAAAACAACGGGCTGTTTACATATAGAGGTATTGTATATGGTGAATCCGGACTGGAGATCGTTATCCTGCCTTTAAGGGTATTTTTTGAGGGTAAAGATGATGATCC
The DNA here is from genome assembly GCA_964499695.1 of uncultured Desulfatiglans sp. GTDB lineage: Bacteria > Desulfobacterota > DSM-4660 > Desulfatiglandales > HGW-15 > JAAZBV01. The sequence continues at coordinate 15,607 of CAZCMD010000065.1, read as the reverse complement.
GCGGTTATTTGATGGCAGGCTGAACCCATTCCTTCTGATATTTTCTGTTTTTGCATTTTTCCCAAATAAAAAAATACCTGTTACCATAAGAAGGGAAAAGATGATCATGCTCAGCTTTTCCTGCCTGTACATATTAATAGCCATGTTTACCACGGCCATGAGGATCAGATATATTTCACCAGTTATTCCTCCATTAACAGTGTTATCAATACTGGGTGTAAAGAACCTGTTTGAACTCAGCAGCGGGATGTCATCAGGTTTTATCAGGTCTATTGGCAGTGCATCGGTTATTCTTCTTTTTTTAACCTCTCTTGCCATGAATGCTTCTTATGGTTTTGAGCTCTTTGGTAAGGTAAAACCGTTGCCATACGTCATGGGCAGGAAAACCCGTGATGAATATATATCGAAATATGTATCTGAATACCCTGCCCTGAAATTTATTAACAAAAATCTCCCACAGGATTCAAATATACTCATGATATATCTGGGTCGCAGGGGATACTATTGCGACAGGGATTATGTAACTGATGAAGCTGTTTTTACAAGGGCTATACTGGATGAAGACAGTCCGGACAGTATGCTGTCATCCTTAAAAAAGATGGGTATTACCCATATACTTGTTTCATTGCCTCTTTTTGATAAATGGGTAAAGGAAAACTGTTCTCCTGACAAACAGGAAATGTTAAAGACCTTTTTAAGTGAATATACCGTGCCCCTCTATTATGAGAACGGGATCGGCTTAAATATGTTACAGAAAAGAAATATGTAGCTTTATTGTTAAACAGGTGTAAAATTAAGATAGTTAATGATTTTTAATAAGCAGCATTGGTGTTCATTAAATATTGGTGTGCATTTTGATATCTCAGTTTAATTTCCTTATGGAAGGTTAATATGAAGATACAATTAGATAAAGGTTTTACGCTTATTGAAATAATGATAGTTATTGTAATTATTGGCATCCTGGCTGCTATTGCTATTCCGCAGTTTAATGCCTACAGGATCAGGTCATATAATGCAATAGCAGTAAGCGACGTGAGAAACGCCGCAGTAGCACAGGAGGCCTATTTTGTAGATCATAAATTCTATGCTGACTCAATTGACGAACTTGCCAAAAGACCTGATTTTTATACATCGCCAGGTGTGTTAATGAAAATAGATGGGAATGAGGACGGTTATACGATGATAGCTTATCATCCAGATGGTAATAAAACCTATACTCTTACAGGCCCTGGCGGGTCCCTCACAAGCAATTGATGGCTTCAGGATATTGAAAATGAAAAAGACAGATGTTTCAGTAATTATACCGGCCTACAATGAGGCAGAGACAATAAGGGATGTTATAATAAAGGTAAAAGAGATAGACCCTGAGTTTGAGATCATTGTTGTTAATGACGGCTCAAAAGATCAGACAGGGGAACTGGCAAGGGAGGCTGGGGCTATTGTTTACAGCCACCCATACAACATAGGAAATGGGGCATCGATAAAGAGCGGGATAAGGATTGCATCAGGCGATATCCTGGTCTTTATTGATGGCGATGGACAGCATGACCCCAATGATATTGCAAGGATGCTCCAATATTTTCCTGAATATGATATGGTTGTGGGTGCACGTTCAAAGACAAGCCAGGTCTCCATATTCAGGGGGCTGGGTAACAGGATGCTTAACTGGCTTGCAGGTTATGTAGCAAAATTCAGGGTTCAGGACCTCACCTCCGGTTTCAGGGCGGTAAAGGCTGAGATAGCTCAGAGCCTTTTGTATCTCCTGCCAAATACCTATTCTTATCCCACAACCATGACCCTTGGTGTCTTGAGGAATGGGATGAGCCTCAAATATCTTCCCATTAATGCTGAAAAGAGAAAAAAGGGTAAAAGCAATATCAGCATATCGCGTGATGGTGTGAGATTTTTTATGATCATCACCAAGATATGCGCTCTTTATTCACCCTTCCGGATCTTTCTGCCTGTCAGTTTTTTTATATTTCTCCTAGGGTTTATTTACTATCTTGTTACTTTTTTCACCTACGGACGGTTTACAAACATGAGCGCCCTGCTCTTTACCACCTCCATAATTGTCTTTTTTATGGGGATCATATCAGAGCAGATAAGCCAGATGCGTTTTGAAAAAAGTGAGAGCGACAGGTTTAGAAATAAATAACCAAACTAATGCTTAAAAATAAAAATCAAGATGATATATCAGTAACAATATTAGGCTCAATGCCTCCTCTCAGGGCGTTAAGCAGTTACTGTTTCTCATTTTTTCAGGCGATATCAGGGCTGATTGGTACGGAGTTTATTTCCTTTAAAAGTATTTACCCTTCGTTTTTATACCCTGGAGGAGAGCTTAAACAGGATAACACCTTTCCACCTCTTGAAGAAAAACTTGTAACCAGGGTAAGAAGAAATCTCACATGGTATAATCCATTAAGCTGGATTATGGAGGGGGTGCAGGCAAAGGGTCAGCTCCTGCACGCACAGTGGTGGAGCCCGCCTCTTGTGTTTATTTATCTCTTCATCTGCATCATATTCAAGATCAGGAAGCGGCCTGTTGTTTTAACAGTGCATAATATCTTAAGTCATGAGAAGAGCTTTTTTTATAACATGTGCTCAAGGGTACTGTTTATTTTTAGCGATCATTTTATAGTTCATTCAACGGCAAACAGGGAAAGGCTGATAGAGTGTTTCCGCATAAATGACGAGAGGATAACCCAGATACCACATGGCCCCCTGAGCTTTAGCGCCGGCGATAGGCTTACCCGTGAAGAGGCGCGGAAACAGCTCGGCATTGTGCCCCATGGGCCCGCTATCCTTTTTTTCGGGGCAATCAGACCTTATAAAGGGCTGGATATTGCACTTGATGCCTTTGCCAGGGTGATTAAAGAGGTGTCTGATACCCGCCTGATTATTGCAGGCAGATTATGGGAGCCATGGGACAAATATCAAAAGATCATAGATGAAAATGGTCTTTCAAATCGTGTTGACAAATATCTCCATTATATAAATGCAGATGATGTGGCGGCCTTTTTTTATGCCTCTGATCTTGTAATCCTGCCATATCTTGAATTTGATTCGCAAAGCGGTGTTGGCGCAGCGGCAATGGCATTCAATAAACCAATGATAGTTTCAGATACAGGCGGGCTACCTGAACTGGTGAATGACCAAAAAAATGTTATTCGGCCAGGGGATGCTGAATCGCTTGCAATGAGGATCATATATTGCCTTGAAAACCAGGAAGAACTTCATAAGATGTCGATAGATGCAAAAGAGACAGCGGAGAGGATGTCCTGGGAAAATATTGCACTGAATACCATTAAGGTATATGAGAAGGTCTTAAATCAAGTTATTTCTGAGTGAATTATTTATATGAGTTATATAAAAGAAATAATACTTAAAATTACCCGCTACCGCTTATATATGCTCGGGCTTTCCTCTCCTGGTAAACCCCTGAATCTGACATTTTCAGTAACTAACCTTTGCCAGTCAAGGTGCAAAACATGCAGCATATGGAAGCTCTACAGGGATAACCCAACCAAAAGGGATGAAGAACTTACAATTGATGAAATAGAAAAGATCTTTAAATCAATGGGCCATGTGTACCTATTCAATGTAAGCGGGGGTGAACCATTCTTAAGAAAGGATTTGTCACAAATCATAGAGCTTGCATGCAGGCATCTTACACCGGGAATTATACATATCCCTACGAATGCAATTGCTGTTGATACAGTCGAAAGGGAAACAAAAAAGATTCTTGATATTATTAAAAGGATTAATCCGCATATACAGCTTACTATCAAGCCGAGCCTTGATCATGCAGGAGAAAGGCATGATGATATAAGGGGAGTTAAGGGGAATTATATCAGGGTGATTGACCTGTTTAACAGATTGAAGGGCATGAAAGAGGAGTATCCCAATCTTCATGTGGAACTGGGCACAGTTATCTCAAGCTGGAATGTAAATGATATTGAAGAGATTTCACGTTTTGCAATGGCAATGGAACCGGACAGTTACAGGAACGAGATCGCTGAAAAAAGAGCTGAGATGTTTAATATGGAAGAGCCTGTAACACCAGGGGTCGACTCTTATAAAAAGGCTGTTGATCAGTTTATTAAAGAAATAAAGGGGAGAAAAGGAGACCTTTCATTTTTTCAGCGCATCAATAATGCCTTTCGCCTGGTTTACTATTATCTTGCCATACGTATAATGGAGGAAAACAGGCAGGTAATACCATGTTATGCAGGCATATCAAATGCCCACATGAGCCCCTATGGGGACATATGGCCCTGCTGTACCCTGGGTTATGATAAATCCATGGGGAATCTGAGGGATTATAATTATGATTTCAGATCATTGTGGAACAGCGCTGATGCAAATAAGATAAGGCGGTATATAAAGGATAAGAATTGCTCTTGTCCGCTTGCCAACCAGACCTATTCAAATATCCTTATGCATCTACCCTCTATGGTTAAGGTAATCAGGAATATTATGATGGGTTAACAGGGATGAAAAGAATGTCTGCCAGTAAACGAAGAACAGTATATAAGATAATATTGATACTCTGTATCCTGACAGGTCTATATGCCATTTCAGGAAGATTGTTTTACTATATGGGGCAATTTTTAATATATGATGACCCTCCTTTTAAATCTGATGCGGCTGTTGTCCTGGAGGATGGTCTTGAATACTATCCGCGTCTTATTGAGGCAGCTTCAATATATAAGAATGGGTTGGCAAAAAAGATCATCATCAATGGCGATCGTAAGACAGATACAATCCGTGAGCTTGAAAAAATGGGTTTTGATGCATGCTGCCCCTGGTACGAAAACAGTATGCGAATCCTTGAGATGCTTGGTGTCCCAAGAGACAATATTACAGCTTTAAGCGCGGAAGATGTGTATGATACTGTTGGTGAGGCAGAGGCAGTAGGTAATGAAATTGTTAAACAGGGGTATATCAGTATAATCCTCATAACAAGTAAATTTCATACGAGACGTGCGGCCCATATCTGGAAGGAGATGTATGAGGGGAAACTTAATGTTGCTTCTGTCTCGGCAAAGACAGACCCCTTTGATCCGGTGAAATGGTATAAGGATGGCCGTCAGGTAAGGTGGGTTATGGCAGAATACGGGGCATGGATTTTCTATTACTATATAAAGATCACGGATATATAGAAAGGCTACAGATTGAAATACCTCATAACAGGCGCAACAGGTTTTATTGGCCCCTATCTGGTGAGACGGCTAATTTCTCAGGGGCACGGATGCCGCTGCATTGTAAGAGATACAAGCAGCAGGAATGTACCTCAAGGACCTGGTATTGAGCTGGTGCAGGGTGATATTACTGACATTAACAGCCTCAAAGGTATTGCTGATGGTATTGATTATATTTTCCATTTGGCAACCCTTGGTCATATGAGTAATTTCAGGGTAAGTGATGAGATGTTCATGAAAGTAAACCTCCTCGGCACCCGGAATATTATGAGAGAAGCCTTGAAAGCAGGAGTAAAAAGGATCGTCCATTGCAGTTCGGTTGCAGCAATGGGCATCTGTTCAGATGTTCCTGCTACTGAAGAAACCATATGTAATCCGCATCATGCCTATGGCCGCAGCAAGCTTGAGGCAGAAAAGCAGGTTATCCGCATGGTAAAAGAAGAAAACCTGCCCGCGGTGATTGTGAGGTTTTCAATGGTATATGGCCCTGGTGACCCGCGTGATATGCTTAAACTTACACGGCTTGCCAAAAAGGGTATGTTCCCGAAGATAGGCAATAGACCAAAGCTTACACCTCTGATACATGTGGATGATGCGGTAACAGGGCTTATGCTTGCTTCAGAAAAGGGAAGGAAAGGTGAGATATACCTGATCACAAACAGGGAATCCATGCCATTTGATGAGATAAGAAAAATACTCCAGGAGGCCCTGGGTGTTAAAAGGATTCCATTATATATACCTGAGTGGGTAGCGCTTTTTATTGCGACTCTGTGTGAAAAGATATTTCCTCTTACTGGGAAGGTCCCTCCTGTTTCACGAAAGAATATTGAATCCACCCTGGCAGATAGGGTGTTCTCGATAGAAAAGGCTATAAGAGAACTGGGGTTTAAACCTGAAAAAGACCCTGTGCTAGGGATTAAGGAAACAGTTGAATGGTACATGAAGCAGGGGTGGGTTTGAAATGACTAATAGTAAAGAAACCGAGGTGTTTGGCGTTACCTATGACCGTTATGTGCTTCTGCAATTACACCGGATCATGACAAAAGAGCTTGAATTGAAAACTGTAGTGGAGATGCCCAGCCACGGCGCAAAGGCTGCAGGTTCACTTTACTCCATTGGTTTTGGCCTGGCCGGATGTAACGTAACGCTGGTAAACCCTGAAATGGAGACGATGTATGGATGGGATGAGCTTGGGATTGGTAACAATGTACTAACTGTAAAATGCCCTGATGTGTGCAATACACCATTTAATGATAATAGTTTTGATCTGGCCTGGAATTTTGTTACATGGACAGAGCTTGATAAACCAGAGCTGTTAATAAAGGAGATGAAGAGGGTCTCCAGAAAATATGTGTTTCTTGTAACCTGTAATAATTTCCAGCCGGGTTACCCCTGGCACAGATTTCTACACTGGGTATTTGGTTTTCCATGGACACACGGGCAGGTAAAATATAACCATATCACAAAAGTCAAAAGACTGTTCGGTCATACAGGGCTTAAGGTTGTGGAATATGGTGCAATCGATACCCCCGGCTGGCCGGACCCCAGTGGGCCAAGGGATGTAAGGCTGCATAGAAGGTATGGGAAAAGTGGGGCAAAACCTTACGATACGAGACCTGAATGGGGAGTACCAATTCTGGATTATATCAAGACAGGAAATTTTCCAGACTGGATGAAGTATCTTGGAAGGTGGGATATGGCATTCAGAAAGGGGGTCTTTAAACTCCCCATGAGCCATCTGTTTTATGTAGTAGGAATCAAATCCAGATAATATTTTTCATCGAAAGTCAGAAAATAATTCTTTGATAGGGCTTTTTTGAAGTGAGTATCATTTGAAATAACCAGGTCAACATTGTTTAAAACACCTGATGCAATTATCAGGCTATCCATTGCTCTCATATTAGCCCATTCTACCTTCTCTTCCCTTGTCTATATAGTCGTCAACTGCTATTTTGTCTTTACTAAAACAACCGGATGTTAATCCGGAAATTTTTTCTGTAAATGAAGAAACCGGCTGGAGAATAACCTTGTTATCCTCCATGCTAAGAAGGATTCTTGTGCCAGGTTTTATCTTCATCTCTTTTCGAATATGGGCTGGTAGAATTATATATCCTCTATTTGAAACTGTGACACTTTCTGTAATCATGCTGCAAATTTCCTTAATTGATGCTAAATGATATTGTAACTGTAAAAATAAACCTGTCAACATGTAGTAATGATGTACTAAAAATGGTTACTAAATATTCAACCTTTTTCACCATAGGTTGTAAGATGAGGAGGGAAAAAGGTTTCAGTCCAATAGCCTCTTTCGGTTAAAAAGTTCTCTACCCAGTGACATCTCTTTTCAAAGCAGGATGGGTGAAAAACATTGAATTTAAAATAGAATATATGATAGAAAATGGATGAAAATAATTAATAATATGAGGTACATTCTAATGCCGGATACCAGATTATCAGATACGTCACCTTCCATACACAAAATAATGGTTGAAGGATATCGCAGAATGCCTCCTCATGAAAAGCTTATTCAAGTTAATGAGATGACAAAGGCAGTACAACAGCTTGCCCTTGCGCGTATCCGAAAACAGCATAAAAATATCTCAGAACAGGAAGAACGTCTCAGACTTGCTTCACTTTGGCTTGACAGAGAAACGATGATCAGAGTCTTTAACTGGGACCCCTATCACCAGGGGTATTAATATGATAGTTGCGGAACCATTAAATATTACGAGAATAATTACCAAAGTATTCGAGGATCTTAAAATATCGTATTTTATTGGTGGTTCTCTGGCAAGTTCTCTGTATGGTATCCCCAGGGCCACACAGGATGTTGATATCATAGCAGATATAAAAAAGGAGGATGTACCAGTTCTCGTAGATAATTTAAAAGATCAGTTCTATATCGATCAGGATATGATATTTGACGCCCTTCATCATAAATCCTCCTTCAATGTAATCCATCTCAAGACTATGTTTAAAGTTGATGTGTTTATTCTTGGGCGAGATGATTTGGCAAAGGAAGAAATAGGACGTAAAGACAGATACCAGTTATCTGATGATCCATCGGATCAAATATATCTGGCAAGTGCGGAGGATGTATTACTTCATAAATTATACTGGTACAAACTGGGAGGGTATGCGTCAGAACGTCAATGGAAAGATGTCATAGGGATTTTGCAGGTTCAATCAGGAAGGCTTGATTAGACTATCTTGTTAAGAGGGCAGAGCAAAGAGGGGTATCAGAATTACTTGAAAAGGCGTTAAAAGAGCACTCTGATGTTTAGGTTAGTTCGTTATCCTCGTAATTTACCATAAGTTGTAAGACGAGGAGGAAAAAAGGTTTCAGTCAAATAACCTTTTTCAGTTAAAAAATTCTCAACCCAATAACATGTCTTTTGATTATTCTTTTTATAGCGTGAATTAATTACTATTGCGATTATATTGATTACAAATTTATGTCTAATAAAGTCTTTCATAGAAAGCCTTTATAAAACCCGATAAAGCATTTTTGTTTTTATACTTTATAGTCCTTACTAACACACGCATGCTTAAAGTAATTGATTTAATGATAAGAGATATTACCTGTTTTAAAGGTGTGTTAAAGAATTTATTAATAAGCAGAAAGTGGCTACGGGTAATGTGATATTCGTAGAAAGGAGAATTGTTTTGTGCAGTGAGGCTTACATGGTGGTAAAGCTTTACTGATTGAACTATTCCAATCCTGTAACCTTTTCTAACCGCACGATAGGAAAATTCAACATCCTCACCATACATAAAAAATGTTTCATCAAAAAGGCCGATATTCTCGAAAACCTCACGCCTGATCAGCATGCAACATCCAGTTAGATAAAAGCAGTTTCGAGGCAGGAATGCTATTGGGTTATGTGTTACGATTCCTGTCATCATATTATAGTAATAACCGTGAGACCACAGTCGATCTTTTTGAGGGTAATAATAAATTATTGGAGAAGATATATCGAAGGATTTGGATTTAGCCCCTTCGATCAGGTTCTCAACAAGATTTTCCGATGCAATAATGTCATTATTTAGAATTAAGAAATAATTAAATCCTAAAGGTAACTTTTTTTTAAGAACATAGTTCATACCACCTGCAAAACCAAGGTTGGTATTTGAGTTCATTACTTCTACAGAAGAATAACATCCAAGTGCCTTTCTAAGTGAAGTTACCTCTTTTTCATCTCCTGAATTATCGAGAACAACAATCCGTGTGATCGATTGATCAATGATTGATTTAACACTAGTAACTGTATCGCGCCAATTAAAAAAATTTAATATAATTGCACAAAGCTTCATGATTGATATTTACCCGATTTTTTCTTAAGAAAGTTTCCATTTTATTTCCGACAAGATCTTTTGATAGTTCAAAGTGTTAAGTGATTTTGATACCTTTCTAAACTTTATTGCTAAAACTTCGTTTACCCAGACGACCTTTCTCTCCATCAATAATCGCGAGAAGTATCAACTTGAACCTTTTCCAACAACGATAATAAAGTGCAAAATTTCCTAATATAATAAGATACAGCCATTTATTTAACGAATATATTAATAAATTCCCAGGAAACATTGTTCTACCTAAATAAACTCTGTTTCGTACCTCATAGTAAGCTTTTTCCGCTGTCATTACCTTCAATCGTCTTGATATATTGAAGGCTTTACTAGTGGTTGCATTCCAAGGAGGTTCAATATCGTTTATACAGCTGTCGGGTACTAAAAACAGAGAGCCGCCTTTTAAAGTAAAGTTGAGTGTGTAGGCTAAATCATCCGAGTAGAGGAAAAAAAGCGGATTTGGGAGCCCCAATATCTTAACAGCGTCTCGATGAAAGAATAATCCTCCATATGGAGCAAAATTTAATGAAATGTTATTTTTGCGATGATCTGTAAAGACAGTGCCAGACCTTTTTTTAGTTTGCATAAACAACAGCAAATCTTTCCAAACATTGGATATATGAAAACCGATAAAAGACGCTGGTCTTGGGTAAATTAGTTGAGATTTAGAATTGAAGTAATACATCATCTCCGGAAGAGATTTACGAAAAGAAAGCAGTAGAAGTCCATCCTTCTTGATCTTTTTAGTATGAAACGAAAATGCATTTAGCAATCCCATCAAGGCATTTTTTTGCGGAAGATTGTCATCATCGAGGAGCCAAAAGAAATCATATTTTGTTTTAAATGCTGCTCGCAAACCAAGCTCGTATCCACCTGCGGAACCAATATTTTCATCCGACATCAATATTTCAATGCGATCTTGATATATCTTTGAAAAATCATTGAGCATTTGATGGGTTTCAAAAACCACAGCATTTGCTACTACGATGATATGTCCTACCCCGATTTCAAGAACAGCTGAAAGAACTCGTCGGAGATGTTCTGTTCGCGATCCATAAGCCAGGATTACTACGCATACAGAAAATTGTGATATTTTATCTGGATTATTCATTAATAAATAACTTTTACACGAAAAATTCTAAACGCCCGGGAATATGACATTAAGATAATTAGAAAATTTTATTATTAGTTTACTTTTATATGTATGTTAGAAAAATGATGCTAAATAAGAAATAATTACCAATAATTATCTGATTTATATTTGAGCATATATCTTAGTTTAAAATAATTAAATAATCTTTTGGGATATAAAATCCACATAATAATGAGTGGATCAACAAATTGTAATAACGGCCATCTATATATTGGTTGTATTGGTCTTGATTGTGGATCAATATGCCGTGCTAATTTTGCAATTTTCACCCAATATACTGGACTTAAGAAAAAGACAGCATGCACGCAGAACCATAAACCTTGCGCAATAGATCTTCGTCGGCCTTCTGTTAATCGATTAGTTTTCTTGAGGGTTCCGAATATTTGCTTCAATGATTCAGCCGTTCTCCGATTTGCATCATTGATATCCTGTTTTGTAGAAATACGAGTACCCCAGTGATGTTGCCATACACCAACGACTTCATTTATCTTTATATATTTTACTTCCTTTGTTTGACATAGTTTAAAAAGCCAAAAAACATCTTGACGACTATTGATATGAGGATCCCAATTAAGCCCCCGGATAGCATTCCTTCGATATACATATGCATGAATTAAATGAAATCCAATGGGAGATGTTATTGATTCGCAAAAGTCATTAAATTCAGGAGGATTTAACGTACGAATATTTTTACCATACGAATTTATGACGTCAATAGCTCCGCATATAATGTCAGCGTTGGAAGTTTTAATCAATTGATATTGAAGAGCCGCTTTTTCAGAAAGAAGATAATCATCATCATCTAAAAACCTCAAAAGCTCTCCTTGAGCTGCTTCCATGCCTCTATTCCGGGCAATATTTGCGTTTGCTTCAGGTATTGCTATTATTTTTACTGAAGTGTTATTTTTATATGGTTTAAGAGATTCTTTCCAGGATTCGTCCGGACCGTTTGGCACTATGATAATTTCAATATCATTTTGTTGCATACCAGTTAACGCACTATTTACAGCTCTTGGTAATAAATGCGGTCGATTAAAAGTAGGAATAATTACTGAAACTATAGGAGGCATTTATTTGCAATTATATGGATGTTGGTGAAAGAGGTCACTATTTGCTGAGACTTTACAATTGAACAAGCTTATCTTCCTTTTTTTCTAATTATACTTTAAGTGTGGGCCAAATAAAAACCTTGCATTGCTAGACAAAATATATCAGCTTACAATTATTTTTTTATACAACATTTGATTTTAATGTAAGACTGTATTTATTAATAGAATCCCAAGCAAAATCATTTTGGGATTGGTTTACTCCAATGTAGTCTAATATTTTCTTCCATTTATAATAATAGGGGAAATAAAATGAATAAGGAGACTTATTTGTTTTTAAAATATTTTCTTGTTCAAGCCCAAATGAATGCAATAAATAAATATTTTTTTTATCTATTTCAGGAAATACTGCGACAGAAGTATTCTTCCTTAAACTCGCCATTCGAAACCAGAGGTCATCAGTAGTAGGTGCTATTTCCAAAAAAAATTGGTTAGTTAGAAAATCAACATCCAATAAATATTTTTTGTAAACAGTGCCAGCACCTCCTGTTGGCAGGATATTGTTTCCTTTCATTTTCTCATTGATCAAATCCCATTTTGAATAATTCTGCCAGTTTCCGAAAATATTTTTTTTCAAAAGGCGTGCTCTGCAACAGACTATCGAATCTGTCTCTGAAGTGGAAAAATTTAAAAGGTTTTTAAGCCAATTCGTAGCATACAGAATATCATCATCTGCGGTCACAATAAGGTCCATATCATCAGCAAAATCTAATGCTGGAAGCAGCTTTCTGTATGATCCGGTATTTTTAACCATATTTATTTTTATATCAGGATTTATCAACCAGTCCGGTATAGTCTTAAAACCGATGTCGCTGAGATAGGAATCTTTAGAAAGGTTTACCAATATGAGGTCAGGCTTTACTGACTGCTTCAAGATAGATTGTATCCCATAAAATAGAATATGAGATCTTTCGAATGTGCTGGTTAGTGAAACAATAACTCTCAATTAACTCCCTCGCATTAATGCCGCAAAATATTTTCTTTAATAATTCGCCCGTTACTTCCTAGAATAACAACCATTCTTTTACTAATTTACCAAAGTTCAATACCGAATTTAGCTTAATTTCGTTGATTTTAATGGTTTTGCAGATTGTATCTAAATCCCTAATATTTTCAAACTCCTCGATATCAATAATTAACCCATTCTTATAAATTCTTTGAAAATCTATTATTTTTTTATCAACAGGGAAAACTATATAAGGTATTCCAAGCCCATAGGCGAAGATTGCTCCATGTAAACGGGTAGATACTACAAGAGAACTCTTGCAGTATAATTTTTTAAGTATCTTTTGAGCGCCTCGGAATCTATACTGAATATTGTCTGTTTTTAATACTTTAGACTTCGTTTTAGTTTGTATCTGTTTGTATAATATTTCAGATTTATCATATGAAAGAATTTCATTATGAAAGCTGTATAGGAGATGTTTAGAAGGATGCTTATATGTAAGTAAGTCCGATAAATAGGCAATGGTGGGGCATGGCCCTATATTTGCGTTTTTGATATCAAAATAATCCACAGTTATTTCATCTCTTACACTAACTAAGTCTGCTTGAGAAAAGACTTCTCTGACTTTTTTCTTTTCTTCATTTTCCCATCCTGTAGAATTTAGTGGTAAACATATGCCTACCCCCCAAATTACAGTGGGAAGCCTGCATTCTTCTGAATATTTTCGCCAAAAAGATGAGAAACAGGGATGAAGCAACCCAGCTCCTCCTATAATAGCATGTGTATAATTTTTATTTATGAATTTAAAATCAATATTTTTGTCATGAATGTTCCAGGTATCCGGATGTGCCTGAATTATTTTACGAATTCCAAGTATGGGAGTATAATTCCCAATATTATTAACAGCCGAATAAAATTGAATTATATTGGATTTTGGGACCCTCTGGCACTTTGCCAGTGTGGATAAATCATAGAATTTTATCCTCCTATCAAATAGTAATGAATTGATCATGTTTCTTTCTATTTTTAGGCTTTTTTTACTAAAGATTTGCTTGAAAGGCTAATGAATATTTATAAACATTAACTTGCTATATTCGTAATACTTACGTAAGTCTTTCAACCCTCTTGAAAATAAAATTATCAGTCCGAGATAGATGAAAATACCTGTTATCAAACATATAAATAAGCTGGCCATATCTCCAAAAATTCTAATTTTTAATAAAAGTATGTAACATATTACACCCATAATTAAACTCGCAGCAAAGGGCTTTTTAATTGAATCTAAAAAATGGCATATATGAACGGATGTGTTTTTGTAGGAAAAAATTAAAGAAGGAAAAAGCACAGAGTAAACAGAAATTGTATAAGCCAATGCAACCCCCTTTGCCCCTTGAGATACTCCAAGAACAATTGCTAGGCTAATTATTAAAGCTACAATTACACCTTGGAAAAGATATTTTCGACTTTGTCCCGTGGATAGTAAAACCAGCCCACGTGATGATCCGACAGGTTGGATTAAGGCCGCGATTGCTAGAATCCTGAATATTTCACCAGCTTTAATCCATTGAGGTCCTAGAATGATTTTTATTATGTTATCAGAACTAACAAACATGAAAGTGACCAGAGGCATGGAGATAAAAGAAAGGATCGATAAATACTCCATGTAATAATCACGGAATCGCATATGATCATTCTGAAGACGGCTCATAGCAGGTAGCGCAACTTTGTCAAGAGGAGCCCTAAAATTGGTGATTGGCATCATCAATAGCTGGTAAGCTTTACTGTAAAAACCCAGCGGGCCGCTACCGTGGTAACGGCCGATAAGGATATTATCGAGATTCCTGGCAAAATAGTTAATTGTGTTAAAACCTGCGATATCCGATCCGAAACGAATCATAGGTCGAATCCCTGTTTTGTGTTTGGGCAAACAAGGCCACCACCTGGCAGACAACCATAGGCAAAATGTATTGCCTGCAGATAAAGTGAGGGTATTCAAAACAAGTGCCCAGTAGCGATAACCGTGAAGCGCTATTAAAATAGCGACGCCGATTCCTAAAAGCATTGAAAAAATATTGATTTTTGCTAGGCTAAAAAACCTCATCTGCCGTGTAAGAAGAGCCTGTTGTTGTACCCCAAGCCCAGTGATCATAAAGTTCAGTGAAAGAACTACTGTAACCCAAACAAGCTGAGGTGTGTGGTAAAACCATGCTATCATAGGAGATATTGCCGCCACGATCAGAGTTATGATTAATCCAAGGCCAGCATTAATCCAGAACAGGTTGCTTACCTGCTCGTGGGTTATTTCATCCCTTTGAATTGTAGCTGTAGACAGACCAAGATCACTGAAAACTCCAGCAAATCCAGTGACGGCGGCTACCATTGCGATAATGCCATAATCTTGAGGTGTCAGGATTCGCGCAAGGATCATTGTTGACCCTAAATTTATCACAAAGGAAAGCGACTGTGATGTAAGGGTTACTGCGCCACCGCGTAGGGACTGTTTTTTTAGGTCAGTTATGGGATGTTGAGGGTCGAAAAATGTCATAGTATAGATGGTTACAAGTTATTTTCATATGGGTATACAAGGGGACATATATTGTTAAATAATTGTCGGTGTTTTTCACTGGTATATATAAATCTATGTTACCATATCAGTTATTTTAATATCTTGAGCTCAAGCCCAGAATTCATCAGGACGCAATTTTTCATTGCCACCATGTGAATGGCCGATCAGTTCGCTCCCAAGATCTTTCATGCCATACCAGAGAGATTTTTTAAGGCTCCGGCAGAATTTTTTCGACGCGTTTCAGGAACAATGTCTCAAGTGGATCTTCAATTACACTACAACTGG
>CAZCMD010000064.1:0-24426 GCA_964499695.1 uncultured Desulfatiglans sp. | reverse complement strand
TGCAATTGAATAACCTAACCAAAATGATCGTTTCATTTTATTATTCTCATTATGGCATAACGAGGCTGTCGAAAAAGATTTACAATTAAAATTTATCATATTTTCATGAACCCTTTTACCATTGTCCAACTCATGATCGTCGACTGTCGTTTAATTTTGAAAACCGTTTTTTTGTTACAGTATAAGAAATATTTTCAACAGAGTTTTTCGACAGCTTCAACGATTTATTAACCGGCGTGCGATGCCCGCCAATAAAGTCTTTTAGAATATTGAATGTCGATAACCTTTAAAGCCCGATTTGGCAAGATAGTAAGCACGTCGGGTTGAATTATTTGTTAAATGACTATTCTTTTTGTTCAATAGTTCCATTCTTTTTAAATACTAAAGGCTTTTTGGGTATCATATGTATTGTTCTCGTGACGGCATCCTTGAATGGATTTTCAGAATCAATATACATTGCACCATTTTCATATTTTAATATTTTAAATCTATTTTCCCAAGTCTTTTGATCACCATCTTCGTCTAGATATTTATATGAAACCTCAAAAAGACCAGAGTTATCAAGGTATACATCTTTGATAATGAATTTCAATTCAAATGAACCTGTTGAAAATAATTTTGAACACGATATTTTTATATTATTTGTATATGAATCAAATGTTTTATTTATTTGACCATTCTTTCCTATGCCTGTATTGAAAAACCCACTTTCATGGATATTAATAGGTTCATTTCCTTTTTGTGCCAATATATTATATGAGACTATACCGCCTATGAAATCCATATCGATTCTCAAGTCTTCGATTTCTGCTTTTTCATTGGTAATTTTCAAAAAATATTGAGAAAATTCTTTTTCCCATAATAGACCATTAACATCAATGCCTGGCTTATAATTAGTTGGGATACGATTCAGTGAGAAAGCAAGCTCAGGAGAGTGATATTCTTTTTTAAAAGCTACCCAAGCAAAAGGATTTGGTAATGTTTTTTTTAAGTCTAAGTCTTTTGTCCAAACATTTTTTATTACAATTATTCCATAAATTTGAATGTAAAGGATAACCACGGTTATTATTATTTTTACTAGCATGCTCATCCTCTTCTCCATTTAACATATGAGTAGCAGACAAATTTTCCGATATGGCGGATTAGAAAAAGGCCTGAAACTCTTTAAGATTAATTATAAAATCAATCCGTTACATCAATTCTTATCTGGATATTGAAAACGGTAAAACCGGAAAAAAATCACTTTTTTAAATATCCGGATGCTTTTTTCGGAAAAATTTCCGATATGAGATTTTTACTTTTTCAAGCTTAAAACATATCTACTTGAAATAAAACGATTATTTATTATAAATCATTTAACAACAGTGGTGCAAAAACAGAAAATCTGTGTTTTAAAATCCTGAAGAATCGATGTGATAAAAACATAATCCCGGGTTGTTGTCAAAAAATATTATGATTATAGGTTGTGAGGTTGTGTATTGAAGGGCTTTGTTGTTCAATCTAGTATTTTCAGTTTCTCACCCTTTAGAGAAAGTTTAGGTGAGGGCTATCTCGCGAAGGATAGGTGCTAAAGCCATGGTGGTCGAAGAAGCTTCAGTCTTCGTTTTAGGCTACTCCATGACAAGATGACCTGATAAGTAAGGGATAGGAGTATGGGATTTTAAATATTACCATTGAATTGTAGCGATACCTGGCTCATTTAAAAGGTTTAAAACTTCCACTTGCAACCCCTTGAATATTCAGATATTCTTAACATATAATTTATTGAGGAAATATGTATGACAAAGAGGGCTAGAGCCAAAGATCTCATACTGAAGCGTATATTGGATGAAAAAAGACAACTGTCATCATATGGTGTGAGAAACATCGGGATATTTGGTTCATATGTTAGAGATGAGCAGACGTCATCAAGTGATATTGATATACTCGCTGAATTTGAGCCTGATAAACACACTTTCGATAATTTTATGGAGGTAGTTTTTCTCCTGGAAAAAATTCTTGAACGAAAAGTAGATTTGGTCACACCGGAAGCCCTTAGCCCGCACATAGGTCCATATATATTGAAGGAAGTTGAAAGTGTCCCCATCGCCGGGTGAATATATCCGTCATATTTTGGATGAGATCGAATACATCCTCTCAAAAGTAGAGGTTATCGATTATGAGATTTTTATCAAAGATCCTACTTTAAAAAGGGCATTCGTACGCAGTCTTGAGATCATTGGTGAAGCAGCTAAAAAAGTACCCAAGCAAATCAGAGATAAGCATCCAGGTATTGAGTGGCAAAAAGTCACTGGAATGCGAGACAGACTCATCCACGACTATTTCGGCGTCGATTACACTATAGTTTGGGATGTAGCAACAACCAAACTTGAAGAGCTTCAAACAAAACTCCAAAATCTTCTCAAATCTATTTGAAATAAAAAAAATCCCGGGAATAAATAGTAAAACACAGCAGTTATCTGTCATAGTCCGCTAAAAAATTATAGGGTTAACAACTTATCATTTTAATCTGATTGACAGTCCAAATAAAAAGGTAAATAATACCCGCATTAAACCGGAATATAACAATATATTGGTTTTTTCATCTTGACATACCACAATATATTGGTTTATTTTCTCCGGCACTCACAAAAAGAATTGATCAATATTTCTACGGTTTTTATACACTTTTCTGGTTGTATTTGTTTTTTTGGGAGGGGGTCAGATGATTTGATACAAACCCGGGTTTTCCGGAATATTTATTCATAAAATATTGGTATTCAATAAATGTATTTTGTTTTCTGGGGGTTTTATTTATGCTTGAAAAGATTAAGAAACGGGATGGAAGGGTTGTTGAATTTGACTCTTCAAAGATCACATCAGCAATAGCCAAGGCCGGTAAGGCAACCGGTGAATTTGGCGAGAGAGAGGCAAAAAAACTCACGCTCCATGTACTCACCCTTGCCCACCAGATGAGGCTCGGGGATCAGCCCGATGTTGAGGAGGTCCAGGATATTGTTGAAAGGGTGCTCCTTGATACCCCCTATTATAAAAGCGCCAAGGCCTATATCCTTTACCGTGAACAGCATGCCCAGATAAGGGCTATCACCACAAAGAGCAACATTGACCTTGTGGATCATTATATCCAGAAGCAGGACTGGAAGATAAAAGAAAACAGCAATATGTCATTCTCGCTTCAGGGGCTTAACAACTACATATCATCAGATGTAACCTCTGAATACTGGCTCAACAGCATATACCCCCGTGAGATCAGGGACGCACACAAGGACGGTGATATCCATATCCATGACCTGAGCCTCCTTTCCGTATACTGTGTGGGGTGGGATCTTAAAGACCTCCTTGTTAGCGGCTTTAAAGGGGTGGAGGGCAAGATTGAAAGCGGGCCGCCCAAACATTTGAGATCAGCGTTAGGGCAGATCGTGAATTTCTTTTATACACTTCAGGGTGAGGCGGCAGGCGCACAGGCACTGTCCAATTTCGATACCCTGCTCGCACCCTTTATCAGATATGACAACCTGGGTTATAAAGAGGTCAGGCAGGCAATGCAGGAGTTTGTATTCAATATCAACATCCCCACGCGGGTCGGGTTCCAGACCCCTTTCACCAACATTACAATGGATTTGATTGTCCCATCCATGCTCAAGGATAACTATGTAATAGTCGGGGGTGTGGAGCGCGAAGAGAAGTATGCGGAGTTCCAGCCTGAAATGGATGTACTCAACAGGGCCTTTGCAGATGTAATGATGGCAGGGGATGCAAAGGGCAGGGTGTTCACATTCCCTATCCCTACCTATAATATCACGGCAGACTTTGACTGGGATAACCCCAACCTCACAAGTATCTGGCAGATGACAGGCAAATACGGCATCCCCTATTTCTCAAATTTTGTAAACTCCGATATGTCGCCTGAGGACGCGCGCTCCATGTGCTGCCGGCTCAGGCTTGATAACCGTGAACTCATGAAAAGGGGAGGGGGCCTTTTTGGGGCCAACCCTTTAACAGGCTCAATCGGGGTTGTTACTATTAATCTGCCCAGGATAGGCTACCTTGCAAAGGATGAAGCGGCGTTTTTTGAAAGACTTGAGCAGATGGTAGCCCTTTCCTCAAAAAGCCTTGATATAAAGAGAAAGATACTTGAACGTTTTACTGATAACAACCTCTATCCCTATTCAAGCTTCTATTTACGCGAAATTAAGGAAGGATCAGGTAAATACTGGAAAAACCATTTTTCTACTATAGGTATTATCGGTATGAACGAGGCATGTCTCAACTTTATGGGCTGTGATATAGCAAGTGATGAGGGCAGGAGATTTTCTCTCAAGGTAATGGATTATCTCAGACATACCCTTGCTGCCATCCAGGAGAAAAGCGGGGATATTTATAACCTTGAGGCAACACCTGCGGAGGGTACCACATACAGGCTTGCGAAAAAGGACAAGGCAAAATATCCGGATATTATATGCGCCAATGATGAATCATTCAAGCACGGTGGGGAACCCTTTTACACAAACTCAACTCAGCTTCCTGTAAACTATTCCGATGATATTTATGAAACACTCACGCTTCAGGATGAACTCCAGACAAAGTATACAGGAGGGACGGTTATGCACATATTCCTGGGGGAAAACATCAGCGAAACTGAGTCTGTAAAGCGCCTGATTAAAAAGGTGGTGACAGGTTTCAGGCTTCCATACCTCACCCTTTCACCCACATTCAGTATATGCCCGTCACACGGTTATCTGAGAGGTAATCAGGAGAAATGCAGTGTGTGCGGATGCGAGACAGAGGTATATTCAAGGGTAGTCGGGTATCTAAGACCTGTAAAACAGTGGAACGATGGCAAGCAGCAGGAATTTAATATGAGAAAGATGTTTAAGGCAGCATAGGGAAAGGCAATGACTATTGGAGGCATTCAGAAAACATCACTGATAGATTACCCCGGCAAGCTGAGCTGTGTAATATTTATGTCAGGGTGTAATTTTGACTGTCCCTATTGCCATAATCCATCCCTTGTAAGGTGCAGCGAAGAATGTCCTGCATCTTTAAAGGGTAACGGCCTGTTTGAATTTCTTAGAAGTAGAAGGGGCTTTCTTGATGGAGTTGTAATCTCAGGCGGTGAACCGACGCTATCCAAGAATCTTGTTAAGCTTTGCGAGGCAGTCAAAGGGCTTGGTTACTCCATAAAGCTCGACACAAACGGCAGCAGGCCAAAGGATCTTGAAACCCTTATTGAACAGGGACTTGTGGATTACATTGCCATGGATATCAAGACAGACCCGTCACAATATAATCCCCTTGTGGCAAAGGGGATTAACCCGGAAGATATTCTTGCGAGCATAGAAACCATATTGGCGAAGGCCCCTGATTATGAATTTCGCACTACCTGTGTGAGGGGCTTTGTGGATAAGGGTGTTATCAGTAATATTGTAAAAATAATCAAGGACGCAAAACTCTATGCCCTTCAGAATTTCCACAGGGCAGAGATACTTCACCCGGAGTATTTCAAGGATATATCCCCTGAGTTTTCAGATTCCGAGCTTACAGAGTTCAAATCTATTGCTGAACCCTGGGTTAAGGGGTGTGTAATCAGATAATTTTTATTTGCTGTTTTATTCACACTGTAGGGGCACGCCGAGCGTGCCCTTTCAATATGCAGCGTGCCATTCAAATAACGATTTTCCACAATATAAAAAATAGGGCACAGTGCCCTGTGCCCCTACGAATATAGCGGGTGATTAAGATACAACCATCATGCTATGCGCTAAAGTCCTTCCTTCTCCTTGAACTTCTTTGACTGGGCCATGTGCCGTTTCTGGGATGAAAGCTGTTCTTTCCTTAAGCGAATTGACTTTGGCGTTATCTCCACCATCTCGTCATCCCTGATAAATACAATAGCGCTTTCAAGGGTAAGTGGCCGGGCGGGTGATAAAAGTATATTGTCATCCTTTCCTGCAGCACGCATGTTGGAGAGCTTTTTTTCCTTGCAGGGGTTTACATTGATATCATTATCCCTGTTGTGTTCGCCTATTACCATGCCCTCATACACCTGTTCACCAGGTACAATAAAGAGCCTCCCCCTTGGTTCAAGGTTAAAGAGTGCATAAGCAACCGACTCACCCTGGCGGTCGGAAACTATTGAGCCGCTGAACCTTGATGGGAAATCTCCCCTGTAATCATCAAACCCCTCGAGGTATGAATTCATAATGCCTGTTCCCCTGGTAACGGTGAGAAAATCATCCCTGAACCCTATGAGCCCCCGTGACGGCACAGAAAACTCCATCCTCACCCTGCCTGTGCCATTGTTTGCCAGGTTTATCATCTTACCCTTTCTCTGGGAGAGTTTTTCTGTGATTATTCCCATGAATGCCTCATCAGCATCTATGTATAGGTGTTCTATGGGCTCCTGCTTTCTGCCATCCTTTTCCTTAAGTATTACCTCTGGCCTGCCTACACAGAACTCATAACCCTCCCTGCGCATGGTCTCAATCAGGATGGCAAGCTGAAATTCGCCCCGCCCCTTTACATTAAAACTGTCCTTCTCTTCTGATTCATCCACCTTTATGGCCACATTTCTCAGGGTTTCTTTAAAAAGCCTCTCCTTGATCTTGCTTGACTGAACATACTTGCCCTCTTTGCCGGCAAGGGGGGATGTATTAATGGTAAAACGCATGGATACAGTAGGCTCTTCCACTGTTATCCTTTTTAATGCCTTTGGAAATTCCCTGTTGCATATGGTATCACCGATCTTCACATCATCTATCCCGGAGAGTACCACAATGTCTCCAGGCCCTGCCTGATTCACCTCTTTCAGACTTACCCCCTCGTAAACCTGGATCTTTGTAACCTTGAGGGGTGTTTCTACACCCTCTTCTCCCATACATACAAGGTTATCGTTAAAGTTTACATTGCCGTTTATCACCCTTCCTATGGCAAGCCTGCCCATATAGGCGGAATAGCCAAGGTCAGCTACCAGCATCTGAAAGGGCTCTTTTGGGTCATAGGTTGGCGGGGGTGTCTTTTCAATAATAGTCTCAAAGAGTACATCAAGGTTGTCTGACCTGTCAGTGAGTTTTTTCTTTGCCATACCATCCCTGCCTATTGCATAAAGCAGGGGAAACTCTATCTGTTCATCATTGGCGCCAAGTTCAATGAATAGATCATATATCTCATTAAGCACCTCCTGGGGCCTGGTATCCTGCCTGTCTATCTTGTTCACCACCACGATTACCTTGAGACCTGCCTCAAAGGTCTTTTTTAATACAAACCTTGTCTGTGGAAGAGGGCCTTCAGATGAATCAACAAGTAACAGCGCGCCATCGGCCATTGCAAGGGCCCTTTCAACCTCACCACCGAAATCGGCATGGCCGGGTGTATCTATTATATTTATCTTGGTGCCCTTCCAAACTACAGAGCAGTTCTTGGCTGCTATTGTTATGCCCCGTTCCTTTTCAAGCTCAAGGTTATCCATGAGGCGCGTTTCAATCTCCTGCCCCTCCCTGAAAAGGCCGCTCTGCTTGAACATGGCATCAACAAGGGTTGTTTTACCATGGTCAACATGGGCGATTATTGCTATGTTTCGTATATCTTTATTCTGTACCTTTTTACTCATGTTTTATATTTCCTTAATTTTTAAAAAAAGGGGCGAATAATTATTCGCCCCTACATAATATTTGTAAAGTCAAAAAAATCAGCAAAGCTGTATAGCATACAATTATCAGGAATAGAAAGATAATTATCTGGCAGGGTTTTTACGGAGTATTGAGTTGATCAGTTCATCAAGCTGTTGCAAGAAATTGGATCGGTCTCTTTTTGTAAATGGTGCCGGCCCACCGGTTATCTCTCCAAGGTCCCTGAGATCAGCCATAAGGTTCCTAGTGGCAAGTATACTCCCTATATTATCTTCTGTGAATAGTCTGCCAGAAGGGCCTATTACCCCTGCGCCCTTTGTGAGACAGCGCCCTGCCAGGGGAATATCTGCGGTTATTACTATGTCACCCGCTCCCGCCTTTTCCGCTATCCAGTTGTCAGCCTCATCAGGCCCGCTGTCAACAATAACAAGTTTTATGCGGGGGTTTTCCGGGATCCGCATATGCATGTTTGACACCAGTGTAACCCCGAGTTTAAACCTCTCTGCTACACGAAAAACCTCCTGCTTTACAGGGCAGGCATCAGCATCAATAAATATATTAAGCAAAATTAAAACCCTTTATTCTAAATCTTGAATAAGTCTCAAATTGACCTGTCATAGCTAAAAAATGCATTGTGCACCATTGACATCCATTGGTAAAGCGGTAATTCGTATGGATGTCATTCGGGTTTTAAAATAGTTCCAGTAAGAGCCCTTATTTAATTTAAATATAAGCAAATATTTTTTGATTTGATATAACGAAGCTGGTATAAAGAAATATCAAAATCGATGTATGTATTTATCTAATGGATGAAAAACAGGGAAAAAATGGAAAAAATGAGAAGAAGTTCATTTATCCACAGACTCCCTTCATTAAAAGGGTATTCTTATCAAAAGGTTACTTATTAACACATTTAAAACACATATGATTGCCTGATGAAAAGGAATTCCACTGGCCCCTGGTCCGCGCCGGTTTTCAGGGAGATCATATGGGATTGAGAGGATCTGAATTATGATGAAATGTATACATTTAAACATCAATGGTGTTCCAAGGTCTGTTATCTGCGACCCTAATAAAGACAATCTGGCTGTTGTCCTGAGACGAATGGGACTGACAGGTGTTAAAATCGGATGTGGCACCGGCGTGTGCGGCGCCTGTTCCATCCTGTTCAACGGTGAGGTCATCCGTTCCTGCACAAAAAAGATGAAAAATGTCCCTGACTACAGCGATATTACTACAATCGAGGGCATTGGCACTCCACAGAACCTGCACCCACTGCAGCAGGCGTGGATCACATATGGTGGTGTCCAGTGCGGTTTCTGCACACCCGGTTTTATTGTCTCTTCTTATGGACTCCTCAAACAAAACCTGAACCCCACCCGCGAAGAGGTCAGGGAATGGTTCAGGGTTCACAAGAATGTCTGCCGCTGCACAGGGTACAAACCTCTTGTTGATTCAGTTATGGCCGCTGCCAAGGTCATGCGCGGTGAGGCTAAAATGAAGGATATCACCTACGACTTTATTAACGAAAAGGAGATATACGGTTCATATCGCCCACGTCCAACAGCGCTTGCCAAGGTGTGCGGGCTCACCAATTACGGCGATGACATAAAGCACAAAATGCCTGAAGGAACAGCCCACCTGGCCGTTGTTATCTCTCAGGTCTCACATGCGAAAATCATCAGTATCGATACTGCAGAGGCTGAAAAGATGCCAGGTGTTATCAGGGTTTTTACGGCCAAGGATGTCAAGGGCTCAAACAACCTTGACGCCCCCCCGCTTCTTCCGCGTGTCCTGGGCCGAGGGATCGCCCCGTTCCCTGTAATTGCCGATAAAAAGATAAATAGACGAGGGGACTGTGTGGCCGTTGTTGCCGCTGACTCGGAAGAGCATGCCCGCGAGGCGGCAAAGAAGGTTAAACAGAACCTTGAAGTATTGCCTGCATATATGACATTTCCGGAGGCGGTTATGCCCAATGCCATTCAGCTGCATGAGAGTCTGCCCAATTTCTATCTGGAACAGCCGGTATTTAAAGGCAAAGACACGGCCGAGATCTTTGAAGGGGCTGAGTTTGTTGCCGAAGGAAGCTTCCACTCTCAGCATGAGCCCCATCTGCCCATCGAACCGGATGTTGTTCAGGGGTACATCGGATTAGACGGTATGCTGACACTCCAGTGTAAGTCACAGGGTATCGGTGAAGACCGTGAAAGCATATCACATGCCTGCGGCATTCCCATGGAAGAGATCAGGATCATCATGAACCCTGTTGGCGGTTCATTCGGTTATTCTGTAAGCTCAAACACCTTTGCCATCGTGGCAACCGCTGTCCAGCACCTCCGTATACCATGCACACTCACATTAACTTATGAGGAATTCAACCATATGACCGGTAAGCGTTCCGCCACATTCAGTAACGCCCGGATCGCCTGTGATAAGAATGGCAAGATCACAGCAGCAGAGTATGATATTGCACTTGATCATGGCGCTTACGGCACCATGGGCAATAAGATATTCAACAACCTTGTTTCAGTAGGTTTCCATGGATACAATATACCAAATTTCAAGGCCCTTGCCCGTGGCGGTTCCACGAACCACGCATTCTGTGCAGCATACCGTGGTTTCGGTGCCCCGCAGGTTTATACAACAACAGAGGCACTCATTGACATGATCGCTGAAAAGATCGGGATGGACCCCTGGGAGTTCCGTTATAAAAATGCAGCAAAGCCCGGTGACCTGACCATCAACAGCAGGCCCTATCACGATTACATGTATCCTGAACTGCTTAACAAGGCAAAGCCCTATTACGATAAATACAAGGCCGAGGCTGAAGCAGCCAAAAAACAGGGAAGGCACGTGGGTGTCGGTATGAGTATGGGTGGTTTCATATACACTATCGGTGCGTTTGATCAGTCCGAGGTTGCTATTGAAATGAATCCAGACGGAACCTTTACGCACTTCAACACCTGGGAGGATGTTGGTCAGGGTGCAGATATCGGCGCTCTTACCCACGCTGTCAAGGCACTTAGACCGCTCGGAGTCAAACCTGAACAGGTTAAGCTCGTTATGAATGACAGCAAAATCTGCCCGGATACTGGCGTGGCTGCTGCGAGCCGCTCTCACTATATGGCAGGTAATGCCACCCTTGATGCTGCGGCCAAGCTGATGGACGCCATGCGCAAGGCTGATGGCTCCTATCGAACATATAAAGAGATGGTTGCCGAGAATATTCCAACGAAATATATCGGCCACTATGATCAGTTCAACATAGGTCTGCCACCCGGATTAAATCCAAATACCGGAGAGGGCGAGAAAAACCCCGGATATATGTACTGTGTCAACGTTGCGCTGGTCGAGGTGGATGTCAAGACAGGCAAGTCAAAGGTGCTCAGGTACACATGTGTTTCCGACATCGGTGTTATAGGTAACAGGCTTTCTGTTGAAGGACAGGCATACGGTGGGCTCTCCCACAGCATCGGCTTTGCTCTCAGCGAGGATTACAATGCAGAGAACAAGCATGGCAATATGGCCGGGTGCGGTATCCCAACCATCGATGTGATCCCGGATGATATCACCCTGATTTTCCAGGAGACACCGCGTAAGGCAGGGCCACATGGTTCAGGTGGCTGTTCTGAGTGCTTCCAGTCTTCCGGACATATGGCGGTTATCAACGGCATCAATAACGCCTGTGGAGTCCGCATTTATTCTCTGCCGGCAACACCTGACAAGGTCAAGGCCGGCCTTGAAGCCAAACAGCGCGGGGAGGATCTCACGCCGCCCAAGTATTACCTTGGCACTGACTTTGAGGAAGAGCTGGAAAATATCAAGGCCAACCCTATATAGGTAGTGGCCTGCAGCCAGCTAAATCCGGTTTGCCAGCGTTTACAGTAAGTGTTCACCCACTGTTTCGTAATCCCCGTAAGGGGGTTACGAAACATGATCTGCGCGGTAGCCTTTTAAATAGCACGCCTTGTCCATTACAGGATGATCAATACAGATGAAGCTTGAAGAATCAATAGGATATGTCAATGACTGCTTTAGCGGGGAACCTGCTTCCTGCTCATATGCCTGCCCATTTGGCCTCGACATCCGCTCCTTTATGGAAAGGGTCAGAAAGGGCATGTGGATACCGGCATATAAGATGTTACGGAACTCTGTTCTTTTCCCGGTGATCGTAAGCAAACTCTGCCCTCAGCCCTGCAGAAAAAACTGCCAGCGGGCATCCATTGGCGACGAACCGCTTGCAGTGCGCGACATTGAATCCGCCTGTATACGGTATGCCAAAACCCGCAGTCCGGAAAATTTCGTTATACCACCTAAACCGCAGCGCATCGCCATTATCGGCGCCGGCCCTGCGGGTTTGTCATGTGCGCTCAACCTTGCACAGAAAAAATTTCATATTAAGGTCTTTGAAAAGGCTGCCGGCTGGGGCGGTGCTCTGCGCACCCATCCGGATTTCAAGGTGTTCGATGAGGACATCGCTCTCCAGTTCTCTGTTACCGGAGCGGAGTTCCTGTTCAACCGTGAGATTGGCTCGTTTGACGAGCTGGATAGCTTTGATGCCATATATGTCGCTACCGGCAAAAATGGAGATACCTTCGGTCTTTCTTTAAGCAACGATTCCGAACTAATGACTACCTCCCGTCCAGGCGTATTCATGGGAGGTGCCCTCTGCGGTGTTCCGCTCATGGAATCTATTGCACAGGGTTCCATGCTGGCGAGGATCATGGAAATATATTTCCAGACAGGTAAGGCGGCCCAACCCGATTCAGATCGTATTAAAACAAACCGCGTGCACTATCTGAACCATAAGGGAAAAGAAAAAGAGGCAATAGTCCTGATGGCTTCTCCTGACGGCTACACCCCGGAAGAGGCCAGGGCCGAGGGCTCCAGATGCCTCCGCTGCGACTGCAAGGTATGCAGGGAAAACTGTGAGATGATTGAATGGTTCAGGAAGATGCCGCCCAAGCTTGGCGTAGAGGTCTATACGGATTCACAGGCCGGTTCCTCTCTTTCCATGCGCTCTTTAGTTCGTGAAACCTATTCATGCAACATCTGTGGCAAATGTAAAAGTGTCTGTCCTGTTGGAGTGGATGTCGGTGCGCTGATGCAGTTTTCGAGAGAGGACAGGCTGCGTACCGGTAAAAATATCCCGGCCTTTCACGATTTCTGGATACGCCGGTTTGATTTTCATACCTCTGAGGCCTTTTTTGTGTCGCCTCCAAAAGGGAAGAATAGCTGTGAGTACCTGTTTTTTCCTGGTTGCCAGCTTGGGGCAGCCGAACCGGATCATGTACTTAAATCTTACGCATATCTTAATAAAAAATTCAATGCCGGGATTATGGTCGGCTGTTGCGGCGCACCGGCTTACTGGGCTGGAGACAATAAGCGGTTGTCTGACAACCTTGAACGCATCCGGCAGACCTGGGATAACATGGGCAGGCCGGTATTCATATTCGCCTGCGCCTACTGCGAGAACATTTTCAGGCTGCTGATGCCGGAGATAAAACCGGAAAATCTGTACACTATAATGGCAAAGGACGATTCTATTGTACCTGCCAGGCCTTTTGAGGCAGCGGCCATGTTCGACCCCTGCACTGCCCGTAATGATATGACCATGCAGAAAGGTGTACGTATTCTGACCGAACGGGCTGGTATCGCGATGGAGGAGCTTGATAACCCGAACAGGTGCTGCGGCTACGGAGGGCATATGCGCCTTGCCAATCCTGCCCTGTATGAAGAGATTGTTGAGCACCGCAAAAGTGCGAACGATAAACCGTACATTGTATACTGTGCTAATTGCAGGGAGCTCTTCAGGCAGAAAGGTAAAAAGTGCGCCCATATCCTCGACATGATATATAATATCGACCCGGAAAAATCAGTGTCTACCCTGCAGGCACAAAAAGAAAATGCCCTGGAGGTAAAAAGAAGGCTTATGAAAGAGTTTACTGGAAATGATTTCACCCCTGAGAAACATGAATGGGACAACATCAGGCTTGTTATCAGCCCGGAGTTGCAGGACGAGCTTGATAAAAAACTCATCATAGAAGATGACCTGAAGGAGGCCATATGGCTTGCCCTGCAAACAGGTGAGGTGTTTATCAGTGATGACGGCCTTCTCCAGTGCAGTATGGTCAAATCCGTACTGACTTACTGGGTACAGTATAAAGAACTTGCAACTGGCGGGTTTGAGATTCGGAATGCCTATATCCACAGAATGAAATTCAACAGGGAGGGTTAATGCCTTGGAGCCGAACAGATCCTGGAAATGCGCAAAATGTAACAAAGAGCTCGTCATGAAGAAAATGCTCTTCTCATATCTTGGACACTCATTCTCCCATGAAATCATGAGATGCCCTAAATGCGGCAACGGCCTTATTCCAAAGGAACTGGCCGAAGGCCGTATGGCCGAGGTGGAAGCGCAACTGGAAGATAAATAGAATTCACCCAAAAACACGTGTTTTTGAATGAAAGAGGTAAGCCGTCGGTTAGCAGCCGTCAGCGAAAGGCATTTAGAACAAAGGCTAAATGGAGCTGGTCATACCTTTTGTTCCGAAAGAATAGCCGTATGAAAATAAATATCCGACAAACCACACACCAACCGGAAATGAATAATATTTACGAATCCGGGGCCTTCTCTTCTCTTCCTGATTACTCCATGCATCCTGGAGGGCTGCGTCTAACTGACCGGGTCGTCAGGCTGGCCGGGCTTCAAAAAGGCATGAAGGTGGCAGATATAGGCTGCGGAGCAGGCTCCACAGTAGCCTATCTGACTTCAAAATACGGGCTTGTTATGGCCGGGCTGGATATCTCTGACTCACTCATTCGCACTGGAATAAACAAATACCCCGGCCTGAACCTCATTCACTGGGACGGTAAAACACTGCCCTTCAAATCCCAGAGCCTTGATGCCGCCTTATTTGAGTGCTCACTCTCTGTCATTGGCTTTGATGATAAAATGTTAGATGAATGTGCAGACATCCTCAGGATTGATGGAAAGCTGATTATATCTGATATTTTTTCAAAACAAGAGGTACATAATACATCTTTACCAACTTACACATGGCTTGAATCCAGGCTCGTGTCAACCGGATTCACCATAGAGACAAGCGAGGATCATACACAAGCCCTTATCACATATGTGGCAGAGCTATCGGAACAATGCGGGGGGAGCTCTGAGGCTATCTCACTTCTCTGTACCAGGTATGCCGGTGGATTCAAAGTGTCTAACCACTGTTATCACCTGATCATCGCCCGGAAAATAAAGATATGATGTGCCGCCCATGAAAAAAACACCCCTGGAGAAATGGATCGCAGATAAAACCCGCATGCCCGGCAGACTCGACCTGAAAAGGCTACAAGAATACCAGCTTGAAAAATTCCGTGAAACCATTTCTCATGTAAAAAAGAACAGCCGCTTTTATAAAGAACATCTCGCAAAAATTGATCCAGCCGATATCCGTGATATGGAGGATATCGCCCGTTTACCCCTGACTTCACCATCTGACATTGCATCAGACCCTGAGGGTTTTCTATGCGTCTCACCACGGGAAATAGGCCGCATCGTCACGCTTGGTACATCAGGTACAACAGGAAGCCCTAAACGCATTTTCTTTACAGAAGAGGATCAGGAACTTACCATGGACTTTTTTCATCACGGCATGCAGACAATGACGGATGCCAGCGATATTGTCATGATCTGCATGCCTGGTGTGACTGATGGCAGCATAGGTGACCTGCTTAAGCGTGGCCTTGCCCGGTTCGGGTGCAGGAGCATCATCTACGGCCCTGTAAAAGATTATTCTCGCGCACTGGAAACGATCCTTAACGAAAAAATCACCTGTATCGTAGGTATTCCGTCACAGATTATTTCCATTGTCCGTCTGAGTCTAAAGACCAACCGCAGGCCATCACTCAAAAGTGTTTTACTCAGCGCAGACTATGTCCCGGTTTCGGTTAAAGAGGCGATAGAAAGCATCTGGTGTACAACTGTTTACGAGCATTATGGTATGACAGAAACGGGCTTGGGAGGCGGTGTGGCCTGTGATGCCCATGAGGGTTATCACCTGCGTGAGGCAGATATTCTGTTCGAGGTTATAAACCCTAAAAGCGGTCTTCAAGTCCGGGAAGGCGAATACGGTGAGGTTGTCTTTTCCACCCTGACCAGGCAGGGCATGCCGCTTATAAGGTACAGGACAGGGGACAGGGCGAGGTTTCTTGTTGAGATGTGTCCCTGTGGTACTATCCTACCGCGTATGGACCGCATCACAGGCAGGTTCGCAGAACCTCTAACGTTTATGAATGGGAACAGTCTATCTATCACACAACTGGATGAAGTATTGTACAAAGAGCCATCAATACTGAGCTATGCGGCTGAACTTCAAAGAGTGAACGGACACGATTGCCTGCACATTTTAGTTAACTCCACAAACAGTCCTGTAGATTTAAAATTTCTTTCCGGTAAAATAAAAGCGGCGCTTCCATCTCTGTTCAAAGAGGGGCTTCTGCACTTATCTGTAGAAGAGGGTGATGTAAATTATTTTACGACCGGGACACTCAAACGGAAAATAATTGATTCCAGATAGTATTATAAAGGCATGATCCTGATGTATGAATTGGATGCCTTATTATTCTTTTTAACATTGGTGGCCAAATAGAAATAGCGGTATCTTTTCATGTGTTCACTAAGTGTAAAACCGGTTTATATCCCAATGTTGCTGAATTAAGACACAATACAACTACTCTCCCTTGATGGGAGAGGTTGGGAGAGGGTGGCAAAATAGGAACTCCATACCTTATTGTTGTTTTCTCCCCCTCCCTTAATCCTTTCCGCCAGGGGAGGGAAATAACAGAAAAGCATTTATTGTGATCAGGATTGTTCGGGAGAATGATGATTCTCAGGCCATAGCGGACACTCTTCATGGATGCATTCCTTATTTCCCGGAAACTGTTCACACTTGAAGGTATCTACTGGCATGGATTTTCCGGTTATTTCATTCAAGATAGCTGAAACCTCCTTCAATGCCAACCATGAGTCCCTCTGGCAGCAACGCGGCGCCTTAAATGATGCTATTCTTGCAAGCACCCTCTGTGTGGCCTGCTGGACAACCTGTCTTTTCTCACCGTCATAAGGATTAGCCTTTAGGACTATAGATGCCGCTATGCCTGCACCAATGGCAGCGCCGCATGCACCCAAAAATGCACATGCCCCGCCGCAGACCGTCTTCCCCCGCTCAATCGCCCTGTTTATCTCATCATCCATAATCTGCTGCCCGGTGTTTTTAAGGGCAGCAAGGATAACCGCCGGTACCATCGAATGGTGTTCCGGTCCGTGCATCTTGAACAGGGGGTGCGATCGTATGGCCTGCATAAGCTTTACCATCTTACCCTCCCGGCTGTGCAGGCAGACATTTTTTATGATCTCTATGGCATCAGCGCTGTGGCACAGGTCGCAGACAAAATGGCCAGCCGCGCACCCTGCGTTTGTCTGTAAAAGTTCTCCGCAGAAATAACATCTGCTTTCCTTTGTCTTCCAGTAATAAATGAGCGGCGCGCCGCAGACCATGCAGCTTGATTTATAGATTCCCTCAGTGGTTACTGTTTCTATAGAACAGCATTGATTCTTGGCTTCGGAAGCGGTGATTTCTTTTGGATGATTCTCTTCAGTCATATCTTAATCCTTTTGTCAGATACCTCGCACAAAAAGGGATTGTCCTGCCATCTTTATAAACATGAAGGCTGCATCTTCGTAACCGCTCAATATCAAGGGTATAGGCATCCTGAAAGGCCATTAATGTAATAGTAAAACCATTGTTCTCAACCTGTTTAAGAAAGAGATCAAAGTCGCTTTCCCCATTATTCCCGTTTTGGCTCTCGATGTTTTGTGCGGCAGTGCGTTTCCATCTTCTGGAAACAAACCTCCTGTTCTTAAGATGTTCTGTTCCATCAGAAGGGCAGCATGCATTACTGTTGCTCCTTTTTGTAAGCTTCATCAGCCCTTCTGGCAGGACAACAAAATCACCATGAAACCCGCATCTCGGATGGTCGCATGCTGATGGTAAAAAATCTGTGATCTTAACCCTTCCCTCTGTCTGCTTCTCTATCAGGCGTAAAACCTCAGGGAGGGTGATCCTGTCCCTGTCTTCCGGCGGATGGGGGTAACGACCGAAATAGGTTACAGGCTGAAAATGAACCCCCCTTACTGCCGGCGAATGATCAAAACCAAATTTCAGTATAGCGCCAATGTTATGATCATTAATGCCTGGCACAAGGGTGGGGACAAGGGTTACGCCGATCAGCTCACTGGCGCAGGCTTCAATTGCCGACTGTTTCTCTTTAAAAAGAGTACTTCCCCTAAGCTTTTCATAAATGGCCTCTTCTGTACCGTCGAACTGCATAAATACAAAGGAAAGGCCGGCATCAGCAAGGGCCTTTGTAAACCCTCTATCCTGTCCAAGCCTGATCCCGTTTGAATTAAGTTGTATGTTTTCACACCCTGCATCTTTTGCTGCTGCTACGATATCCGGCAGATCATCCCTTACAGTCGGTTCACCACCGGAGATTTGCACAAAGCTGTTCCCATTTTCTACAAGCTCCCTGAACTGTTCTGCGATTTCAGTAACTGAAGGGTCGTGAGCAAAACCCCCGCTTTGAGCAAAACATACGGGGCAGTCTAGATTACATCGCTCTGTGACCTCCACCAGTGCGCAGCAGGTTTTTTGCAGATGCCCTGAACAAAGCCCGCATGATCCAGGACAATCCGGTGGATTATCCTCATTTACAGGTGCCTGGTAATTTCCCCATTTCTCCAGAGGAATGTCGTCTCCCCGCCAAATTACAACTGAAAAATATCCATGATCCGCACAGGTTTTCTCCATAAAATAATCATTGTCATGCTTTGTTATTTTTGCGGGGATTCTATTCAGACATACCGGGCAGACACTGTAGGTGCTGTTAATTTTCCTGGCCACACTCATTTCCTGCAATTAATCATATGAATTATTTCTTTTTAAGGAGATCTGCAAGAGCTGCAAATGGCTTATGTGTAACAGATTCGGATTTTACTGCCCCTGATTCAGCCATCTCTCCCTGTAGGTGGTCAGTATATCTCCTGTGTTCATTGTCATGGCAGTATACACAGAGGTTTTCCCAGTTGCTCCCGTCAGGAGGGTTATTGTCATGATCATGGTCTATATGGTGTACTGTGAGTAGATGCAGGTTTTTCTGGGTAATTTCCATACCGCAGCGGGCGCACACCCAGGGGTGGATACTCAGGGACTTCTCACGGTATCCCTTCATTTTGTCTTCCTGGGAACGACGTGCCTTTGCCACTATCTCATTCATCTCTTCACGGGTGAGTTTTTTCCTTGCGGATTGATTTTTTTCGCTGTTATCCAAGATTATTGACCTCCTGTTATCTTCAACAAAGTCTTTTTATCATCTTCAATAGTATTTTTCACTGATATTTTATAGTTCAAATTAATTTTTAATAATAAAAAAATTTTTTTGATTTGTTATACCGGTGCTGATATATAGCTTGTATCTGTTCCAATATAATTATTGATTATTCTCAATTACCGGTTAAGTAAAACAGGGTAAAGATGTAAGATAGTGAGAAGAATGACATGAAATCACGGGATGTATCCGAGGAGAAGGAATAGGAGTTATTTATCCGATGTTATAGAACTATGGTTTTTCAGATAGTTATGTTCATATCTTATTAATAAAAAAGGAGGATAATTAATGCAAAAAGTATCGTTAAAAATTAATGGGAGGCAGTGTCAGTTTGTTGTTGAGCCTGACAGGGTGCTGCTTGACCTGCTTCGTGAAGACATGCGTCTTACAGGTGCGAAGCAGTCATGCGACAGGAAGGCCCAGTGCGGCGCCTGTACTGTAATAGTTAACAAAAAGGCTGTAAGATCATGCATAACCAAGGTCGTAAACCTTGAGGGCGCAGA
The DNA here is from genome assembly GCA_964499695.1 of uncultured Desulfatiglans sp. GTDB lineage: Bacteria > Desulfobacterota > DSM-4660 > Desulfatiglandales > HGW-15 > JAAZBV01. Next base: position 4,844 of record CAZCMD010000064.1, on the reverse strand, counting down.
TGTCATCACCATAGAAGGGCTTGGCACGCCTGATAATCCCCACCTTATTCAGGAGGCATTTGTGCTTTCAGGGGCGATCCAGTGCGGATTCTGTACACCGGGTATGATCATGACAACAAAGGTCCTTCTTGATCAGAACCTTAACCCGACTGATGAAGATATTAAAAAGGCCTTTGCGAAGAACCTCTGCCGCTGTACAGGATACAGAAAGATCTTTGATGCGGTAAAACTCTCTGCCAAATTTATCAAGGGTGAACTTAAACCTGATCAGATGCGTCCAGACCCGAATGGCCCCAAACTGGGTGTATCTCACCCGAGGCCGTCAGCAATGATAAAGGCGTGCGGTGTGGCACAGTTTGGCGCTGACATCTATCCTGAAGGGGCTCTTGAGCTGGCTGTTGTGAGAAGCACTGAAGAACACGCAAAGATACTATCCATCAATATCTCTGCTGCAGATAAGATGCCCGGTGTTATCGGCACAATGACCGCAAAAGATATAAAGGGCACCAACAGATTGAGATTTATATTTAATGACCAGCCGATCCTTTGCGATAAAAAGGTCAGAACCCTTGGTGACCCGGTTGTGATAGTTGCCGCTGAAACCCAGAAACAGGCGCGTGCAGCAGCAGAGGCTGTGAAGGTAGTATATGAGAAACTGCCTGTGCTTAAGACCGTTCAGGAGGCTATGGCCAGGGATGATATAAGGGTGCATGATGAATTCCCCAACCTGGTTTATCAGCAACCACAGATCAGGGGCGATGCCGCAAAGGCCTTTAAAGAGGCTGCAGCGGTTGTTGAATGTGATTTTTCTACACAGATGAATCACCAGGCGCCTCTTGAGCCTGAAACCACAGTAGCATGGCTTGAAGGGGATGAAGACCCGATCCTTGTTGTATCAGGCAGAAGCATCATGATCCATACCCATATGGCCGCTCTCCAGGAGGGGCTAGGGTATGAAAACATGAGGTATGAAGAGCCCTTCTCCGGCGGTCAATTCGGAATAAAGGCATCCATCACCTCTGAAGGCATATCCGGTGCGGCTGCACTGCATTTCAAGAGGCCGGTAAGGTATATCCCGAGTATTCATGAATCCATGCTCCTGAGCAACAAACGTCATCCGTTTGAAATGAAGGTAAAGCTTGCAGCGGATAAAAATGGCCACCTCACTGCATATACAAATGACTTCATAATTAATAACGGTGCATATATGCTGCTGGGTATAATCGTTGTGGGACGCTCTATAGAAATGTTTTCAGGCGCATACAATATCCCCAATATTGATGCAATGGCCAAGCTTGTATACACAAACGATGCAGCAGGCGGCGCAGCACGCGGTGCCGGGCCGCCGCAGGTAAATTTCGCACTTGAATGCGCTATGGATATGCTGGCAGAAAAGATAGGCATGGACCCGCTTGAATTCAGGATTAAAAACTCACTCAAACCCGGTGACAGCCTTTCGACAGGTGTGGTACTGATTGATGACTCAACATTCCCGCAGGTATGCGAGATGATCAAACCCCATTTTGAAAGGGCAAAGAAGGAGGCCAAAAAGTTCAAGACAGGCAAGATCAGACGGGGCGTTGGTCTTGGGGCACATTCCTTTGGAATAGGTATGCCCAGTGATAACGCCATAGCAGTAGTTGAACTCAACGAGGATAATGGTGTAACAGTCTATACAGCCGCTGCTGACCCTGGTGAGGGCAATGACTCCATGTTCACACAGCTCGCAGCCCATCTGCTTGATCTGCCCTTGAACAAGGTAAGGCTTGTAACAAGGACAACTGAAAACACCTCTGAAACAGGCCCTGCCGCAAGCTCCCGTATCACCTATATGGTCGGTGGTGCCATGATCAATGGCATTAATGAGATGCTTACTGCCATGAAAGAGGCCGGAACAAAGACCTATGAAGGTCTGAAGAAGGCAGGAAAGGCGACCAGGTATGTAGGTAAAAAGACCACCCGTGTAGCGGAACTTGACCCCAAGACAGGGCAGGGCGCCTCATATGAGACACAGGTGCACAATATCCAGATGGCAGAGGTTGAGGTTAATACAGAGACAGGTGAAGTGAAGGTAATCAGGATGACCACCTCTGTTGACCCGGGCCCGGTTATTCATCCAATAAACCTGGAAGGACAGCTCGAAGGCGGTATGGATCAGGGTGTTGGCTATGCTTTAAGGGAAGAGTATATCCATGGCGAGACAAAGGACTGGGTAACCTTCAAGTATCCGACATTCAAGACAGCGTTTGAGATGGAGATAATACCTCCCCTTGAAACACCCCGTAAGAAGGGCGCTCTGGGTTCAATCGGTGTTGGAGAGATGACAATGGTATCAACAGCCCCGGCTGTTATCAATGCCATTCATGATGCATGCGGGGTCTGGATTACCCATCTTCCGGCTACACCGGATAAGGTAAAAAAGGCACTGGCAGGTAAATAAGAAGAATGATCCAGACCGACGGATCAAAACCGCTTACTGGCGATCTCTCAAGGGTTTACCGGGAGATTGCCGGTAAAAAGATCCTCTTTGATAACGAGGGCTTTATCTGGCATCCTGAAGACTGGACAGAGGAGATAGCTTTAATCCTGGGTGCTGAAAACGGTGTCGAAGAGTTTACCGAGGCACAATGGCGGATAATGAGATTTTTAAGAGAGTTTTATTTCTACAACGGCAGGGCGCCGATGAATCGTGATATTAAGGCCGCAACGGGGATGAGTTTTATGGAGATGGAGGGGCTCTTTCCAGGAGGCATACGACGAGGCGCCCGCCGCTTTGCTGGTTTACCCAACCCTAAATCATGCGCCGGTTACTGACATGAATTCCGAAATAATTTATCTTGATAATGCAGCCACCACCTTCCCGAAGCCGGATGGAGCACTGGACCGCATGGTGGAATTATTTAAGACAAAAGGCGTATCCCCTGGCAGGGGAAGCTATGACCTTGCCTTTGAGGCAGAGGATATTGTTTATGATGTCAGATCAAGGCTTGCACGCCTGTTCAATACCCCTGACCTGAAAAGAATAGTATTCACATCAAATGCAACTGATTCAATAAATATTGTACTCCAGGGTATGTTAAAAAATGGTGATCATGTTGTATCAACCAGGCTTGAGCATAATTCGGTTTTAAGGCCACTCTATCACTTGAAGAAAAAAGGTATTATTTCATATGACCTGGCCAGCTTTGACAAAAAAGGTTTTATTGATCCTGATGATATATCAAGGCTGATAAGAGATAACACCAGGCTTGTACTAATTAACCATGTATCTAATGTCCTGGGTACAATCCAGCCTGTAAAAGAAATAGGCAGGATATGCGCTAAAAAAGGTGTGCCTCTTGTGATTGATGCGGCCCAGAGTGCCGGGGTAATCCCGATCAATATGCAGGATTGGAATATCAGTGCAGTGGCATTTACAGGGCATAAATCCCTGCTTGGCCCTACCGGCACAGGAGGTCTTGCTGTATCACCTGATCTTGTCATAGAACCCACACGTTTTGGCGGTACCGGTATAGATTCTGAAAGCCCGCTCCATAATGAGACCTATCCACACAGGCTTGAGGCGGGGACAATTAACCTGATCGGTATTATGGGCCTTTCCGAAGGTCTGAAATATATTGAAAAGACCGGGATGGAGGCAATCCACAAACAAGAAATGAGATTGTTCTCAAGGCTAAGGGATGGCCTTTCAAATCTTGAAACAATCGATTATTACTGTGCAGAGAGCAGTGAAAACCATGCGGCCCTTATCTCAGTTGATATAAAAGGGATGGACCCCGGTGATGCAGGCTCTATCCTTGATGCGGATTACAACATTGCAGTACGTACCGGGCTGCATTGCGCACCCCTTGTTCATGAAGGTATCGGGACATTCCCGAGGGGTACTGTGAGATTCAGTATCGGCCCCTTTAATACGGATGAGCACATAGAAAAAGCGATCGATGCAATGACAGCCATCGACCGCTTTAACAGAAGGTAAAAATATTTATTCTCTTAAACCTTGAGCCCTGTGCCTTGCACCCTGAGCCCTGCGTATCTTTTTAATGTGAATTACGTCAGCATCAGTACTCGGTTTGCCATTTGTTTTGAAGCAGTTTGCTGACCGCTGATAGCTGAATGCTGATCGCTGTCTTTTTACGCCCTTGGCGCCCATAACACCATCCTGGGTTTGTTTATCTCCTTTGCGAGTTCCTCTATCTTCCCATACTTCATGCATGCGGCCATGCAGTGATGAACGCATGCAGGCTTTTCACCCTTTTTTGTCCTCCCTGCGCAGAGGATGCACAGCTCTGTCGGTATGGGCATGAACTTTAAATAATGTTTATCATTGGGGAGGTTTTCCACAATCTCTATTACCCTGATACCCCCCATGCCAGCCGGCCATTTATGTTCCTGGGCACAGGCTACCTGACAGGCAAAGCACCCGGTGCAGTATTCATAATCTATAAGTAATCCGTTTTCCGGTTTTTTTGCCATGATCTATGCCTCTCCATTCACCTTGTAAACTTTACATAAAAGATGCTTTGTGATTGTCCCAAGGCCATCCTTACCGTTTGCCCCCATGGGCATAAGCTGGTTGATATTGGAATCCCACATGCCATACAGGGATGGCTCAGCCCCCTCCTTTTCAGGGAACCACCAGCCGTGGGCTGCCATTACCATCCACCTCGGCACAATGGGTGTGACCTTTGCCTTGAGTTTGCATTTGCCCATCCAGTTTTCCACCCACACCCATTCACCGTTTTCAATACGAAGGGATTTTGCCGTGTCCGGGTGGATTTCCACAACAGGATCAGGATCAGCCTCCCTTAGCCAGGGTATGTTCCTGTGTTCCGATAGAAAAT
>CAZCMD010000063.1:0-24458 GCA_964499695.1 uncultured Desulfatiglans sp. | reverse complement strand
AGGGAGTCTCTGTTTACCTTTATTTCCATGCCTTCCTCCTTTTAATATTTTATAAGTAATAAATTAATAGTAATAATAAGCCCTGTTGTATTGTTTAAAAACCCTGTAACTGTTTAGTATAATAAAAATTTTTTAAGAAAGGTTTTTATGAAAAAACCTGACTTTTAATAATTTAAATTTTAAAATATCTTTTAAATAACCTTTTTATTTAAAAACTATTAAAAAAAAACAAAAAATGTTCAAAGAATGTTTGCAATAAAAAATTATGTTAATAGATTTTTAATATTGTTGATATCTTTACTCACCTCTTTATTTTTTTTAATCGATTGTTCTATCTTTTTAGTCGCATAAATCACACTTGAGTGATCCCTGTCACCAAATAAATATCCAATTTCCTTAAATGACAGGTCAGTTAAATTTCTTGCCATATACATGGAAAGATGCCTTGGATATGAATATATAGATCTCTTTTTATCCGATAAAATATCCGTGGTTGAAATATTAAAATATCCCGCTATCACAGATTGTATCTCCTCGAGACCTATATTTATATCATACCTCTCCTTTATAATAGTTTTTACCAGAGACAGATTTAGTTTACCCTTATTTAAAGAATAGTATGTCTCAATACGGACTATGTTTTTTAATATATTTTTAATATCATCACTTGATTTTATTAAAAAATTAAAAATGTCATCAGGTATTGGCAAATTTCTATTTTTAATAATAGCTTTTATTATTTTTGATCTGGTTTTTATATCTATTTCTTTTATTTCAGCTAAAAGACCTGAACCTAATCTTGATTTTAGTTGGGCATTAAATTTTGTAAAATCTGCCGGAGGTCTGTCACCTGTAATAACTATCTGTTTTTTTTTATGATTATAAAAATCAAATATGGAAATAAACTCATCCTGAAGTCTGGGTGAGCTACTGATGTACTGTATATCATCAAATAGAAGAACATCAAGGTTTATATATTTTTCTTTAAAAGCATCATAATTTCTATTTTTTGAGAAATAATTATAATCCAATATATACTCTTTAGAATTAATATAACATATATTAGATTGATTATTATTAATTTTTAATCTGTTTCCAATTGCGTTTAAGAGGTGTGTCTTACCAATACCCTGTTTTGAAAATATAAAAAAAGGATTGTAAAATTCCCCGGGTTTTTCTGAAATCTCCACAGATGAGGTATATGCAAAAAGGTTACACTCCCCTGTAACAAAGGTTTCAAATTTCATTAATTTATTTAAATTATTTGTAATATTACTGTTATGATTAATATTATTATTAAATTTAGAATTATTATTTTTTTTATAGGTAAATTGTAAATAAGGGGTTTTATTTGTTATCTTTTGTACAGAGTCTAATATATCAGAGTGATAATGTTCCTGAAGCCAGACCGAAATGAATTTATTAGGCACCTCAATTATCAGGTTATTATCATCAAATTTGGTGCACTGGGTGTTTAAAAACCATGTATCAATCTCAGATTTAGGTATAACTGATTCCAGGTTTTTTACTACATCATTCCATAATTTTTTTAATATCATATAGGCTTCTTAATAGACTTTTCCTTTGTTTTTAAAAGCGCCTGATTCTAGAAAATTTTATATTTAATATCAACTAAAAACTGGTAAAATATTATTATTTTTTTTAGTTTTAATATATTGTTTTTATTGATAAATTTTTAAAGTGAAAAGGCCCGATTCCGGGTATGTAAAAAAGCATGAATCGATACGGATTTTATGTTATTAAATAAGGGTAATTCAGATAAAAAAGAGGTATAAAAAAACAACCTTTACAGGTTTGTTTTTGAATCATACCGATACTAAAAATTTATAGATTGTCAAGAAGGATCTGTTTTCATTTTAACCGGTTTAGCATTGGATAACTGATTCAATTTACAGGGGATAATTTCTTGACATGAAAGATATGTTTAAATATTATTTAATCAATATCTATTTAATATTAAGGTTTGTTTTTATAAAATAATGTTATTTTAAGTAAATATAATTCATAATTTCAAAATTATAGATAATTTATTCATTTTATTAATGATAATTTAAATTAAAGGAAATTAATAAAAAGCAGGAGGTGACACATTGTCCTTTGCAATTCCTAAACAGCCCTATTCCGGAGTTATTGGTGAAACCATAATTGGTTCAGGCCAGGGTGCTGTTATAGTTGGAGGAGAAGAGGCGTATCCCTTCCATCTTTTTGATGGCAGGATACCTAATAGCCCGAAAATCGCCATGGAGGTGTGGGATTATGATCCCTCAAAAGAATGGCCGGCCCCTGCTGTTGATGCCTTAAAAGAGCTCCTTTCATCCCCTGTGGCCTGGGCAAAGAAGTGTGAGAAAGAGTATGGAGCAGACATTATTGTGCTTCAGTTAAAAAGCACTGACCCCAATGGCATGAACCGGGATGCAGCAGAGGCAGCAGAGCTCGCAAGAAAGGTGGTGGATGCCGTAAATATCCCTGTTGTATTCTGGGGTACAGCGAATAATCAGAAGGATGAAGAGGTATTAAAGAGGATCTCCGAGGCATGTGAAGGGAAGAATGTAGCCCTTTCTCCTGTTGAAGAGGGGAACTTTAAAGCCGTAGGGGCGAGCGCCATTGGTTATAATAATACCATTGTCTCTTCATCTCCAATAGATGTTAACCTGGCAAAACAGCTCAATATCCTTATGGGGAACCTTGGGGTAAAAAAGGAAAATATATTGATTGATCCCACAACCGGGGGCCTGGGTTATGGCCTTGAATACAGCTATTCGGTAATAGAGAGGATCAGGATGGCAGCCCTTACCCAGGAAGACGACAAACTTCAGATGCCCATTATCAACAATATCGGTAACGAGATCTGGAAAAGCAAAGAGGCCGGTTTAACAATAGAAGAGGCCCCGACCTTAGGTGACCCGGAAAAGAGACCGATTCTTATGGAGGTGGTGGCTGCTGTCTGTTATCTCATTGCCGGATCGGATATTGTTGTATTAAGACACCCTGAAAGTGTCAGGATTGTAAAGGCCTTTATTAAACTTTTGACTGAGGGCGGGCAGGCACAGGGTATTAACGGCATATCAAAACCATTATCCGGCAGCAAATAAATCATATGCCAGGGAAAACTATCAACCCTGCTATCCGGGGCGCCTGTCATATATTATCAAGAACAGAAGAGATATATAAAAAGGCCATTAGTACCTGGGGCGGAAGCAAACGGCTCGGGTTTCCTGATACAGACTATTATTTACCTGTCATCTATTCCCTCACAGGCATAAAGGTTAAAGACCTTGATTCAGCAGAAAAGGCCCTTGCTATTGCACGCAGTTTGGTAAACTCACCGGATAGTACTTCACATATATCCTTTAATAACCCTGTTCTTGATGCCGGCACTGGAGCCTTGTTTGCCTGCGAGATTTCAGAGGCCATCCGTTATATTGAAGCTCCCGACTTTTATCAGGGTGAAACTCAGGAGCCGAACATTGATGGCGGAAATATATGGCTTGGTGCTGTAAGCGACTCAATTATGAGAAAAAGGGGCGCAGGATTTATAGACGGTACTGCTCCTGGATTTGCCCTTATCTTTGGTGCTGCCTCAAACCCTGAATCATCTGTAAAAATAGCAGAGGAATACCTGGACAAAGATCTCTATCTGTTTATGGCCGGAAACTGTAATGGTGCTACTTTAGTCGATGAACTTATCCGACGGGGTGTTCAGGTCGGCTGGGATACCCGTCTTGTGCCGTTCGGACCAGATATTTCGGCGGCCATCTTTGCGTTAGGTTTTACATGCAGGATAGGAATGGCATTTGGTGGCATTGAGCCAGGGGATTACAAAAATATGCTCAGATACCTTAAAGAGCGTATCCCTGGGTTTATTAATATTATTAGTGAACTGAATATTGAACTGGCTGCCGTTGCAGCAGGAGCCATGAACTGGGGCTTACCCATAATCACAGACAGGGATATGGGCGAGATGTTTCCTGTCGGGGTATCTGTAGGTGTAGATATTGCCTCAAATGTGAGATATGCGGATATCCCCTTACGATCCATTGCGTTAAGGGGTATAAAAAAACGGATTACTCGCATTGATATATCCCTTAGCTATGACCCATCCTATGAAGGGGAAAGGGTGAGAGATGATGATCTTTATCTTGAAATCGGCGGTGATAAAACAGAGGCAACAGAGCTCTGCCTGATGGCGGAGCCTAATCATATCAAAGATGGCAATATTGTACTCATCGGGCCTGATGTTAATGATGTCATTAAAGGAGCATCTCTACCCCTTGGCATATTTGTTCAGGCTGCAGGAAAAAGGATGCAGCCTGATTTTGCACCTGTACTTGAGAGGCAGATACACCGGTTTATTAACTATGCCAAAGGCATCATGCATATGGGACAAAGAGACAATGTCTGCTTAAGGGTCAGTGAACAGGCGGTTAATAATGGTTTTAGATTAAAGGACATAGGTAAAATCCTCCATGCAAAATTTCATAAGGAGTATGGCTCTATCCTTGATAGTGTGGCTGTGACCCTTTTTACCATAAAAGAAGAGGTTGACAAACTGACAGAAAAGGGAAGATTAGAATATAAGAAAAGGGATGAGAGGGTTCTTGATTTAACGGATGAAGGTGTGGAGACCTTTTATTCCTGCACCATCTGCCAGTCAGTTACCCCTGATCATGTCTGCATAATAAGCCCTGAAAGAAATGGGATATGCGGTGGAATCAACTGGATGGATTGCAGGGCATCATGTGAGATAAACCCCAATGGTCCAAACCAACCGGTTTTAAGGGGAGATACCATTGATGCAAAACAGGGCCAGTGGAAAGGTGTTAACGAATTTGTTTTTCATGCATCGCACAGGAGGGTTGATCACTGTAATCTGTACAGTATAGTATGTGACCCCATGACAACCTGCTGGTACTGCGAATGCATAGCAGTTGTGCTGCCTTTATGTAATGGTATCATGACGGTTCACAGGGGTTATAAAGGAGAAACACCATCCGGTATGGATTATGAAGCCCTTTCAGAGATGATCGGGGGAGGAGAAATTACCCCGGGAATGTCAGGTCATTCAAAATACCATATCACCCAGGGCAAATTTTTATATGGTGACGGGGGGTTAAAAAGGGTGGTATGGATGCCATCATCTCTTAAGAGGGAGATAAGGGAAAGGCTTATTAAGCGGGGTATTGCACTCGGGGTTCCGGATCTTTATGACCGTATTGCCGATGAAACCATTGGCGTCAGTGAGCAGGAAATTTTGGAATGCCTTAAGAAAAAAAACCATCCGGCACTTAACATGGGGCCAATTATAGTGTAATAGAGGCTGTGCATCAATCTGAGCTGGCCAAAAACCTGGTGCAGACTGATTAATTTCAAGGAGCATAATATGGGACTAACCGGAATAGAGATTTTTAAACTGCTGCCAAAGACAAACTGCAAAGAGTGCGGCGTTACCACCTGTCTTGCCTTTGCCATGAACCTTGCTGCCGGTAAGGTAGAAATTGATTCATGCCCCTATGTGTCAGGCGAGATAAAGGCAAAACTGGCCGAGGCCTCTGCTCCGCCCATAAGACCAGTCATGATTGGAGAAGGCCCAAGGGCAGTTAAAATCGGCGGCGAAACGGTTATGTTCAGGCATGAGAAGACATTCTATAACCCGACCGGTCTGGCTGCCCTTATCAGCTCTGATATAAGCCCAGCCGCGGTTGAGACAAAGATCAGGGAGTGGGGCACCCTCCAGTATGAAAGGGTGGGTATAAACCTGAGACCGGAACTGATAGCCCTTAAGGATGTAAACGGAAAAGCAGATGATTTTAAAGAGGCAGCAAAAAAGATAGCAACTGAAAGCGAATTCAATCTTGTGCTGATGACCGATAATGCGGATGTGATGAAGGCTGCGATTGATGTCTGCGTATTTAAACGGCCCCTTCTGTATGCGGTCACCGCTGATAATATAGAGAGTATGGGCAGTATAGCTAAAGAAAGCGGACTCCCTGTAGCAATCAGGGCAAAGGACATGGATGAGCTTATCCTTTTATCTGACAGACTGACAGGTATGGGCATAAAGGATATAGTACTTGATTCTGGGGCAAGGGAGATGAAACAGGCGTTCCAGGATCAGGTGGTCATAAGGCGCGCGGCCTTAAAATCAGGTAACAGGGCCCTCGGGTTTCCCACAATCACCTTCCCGTGTGAGATAGCAGATAACCTTGATATAGAGACAATGATAGCAGCCATGTTTATAGCCAAGTACAGCGGGATTGTTGTGCTTTCCGCATTCAGGGGTGAAAGCCTGTTCCCGCTTCTCCTGGAAAGGCTGAATATATTTACAGACCCGCAGAGACCAATGACCGTTAAACAGGGCATATATGAGATAGGCGAGCCTGATGAAAACTCACCCGTTTATGTCACCACCAACTTTTCACTCACCTATTTTATTGTAAGCGGCGAGATAGAGGGTAGCAGGGTGCCTGGATGGCTGCTTATTATGGACACAGAGGGGCTCTCAGTCATGACATCATGGGCAGCGGGCAAGTTTAACGGTGAGGCGGTGGGTGCATTTGTTAAAAAATGCGGTATTTCTGAGAAGGTAAAGCACAGGAAGATCATAATCCCCGGTTATTCAGCCTCCATAAGCGGAGAGCTGGAAGATGAGCTTCCGGGCTGGGAGGTGCTTGTTGGGCCGAGAGACGCAGCCATGATACCTAAATATATAAGAGAGAACTGGAAATAATCGTAAGAGGAGAGAGAGTGCGGCTTATAGGCGAAAACCTGAATGTCATGAATACTGTTATGGGCAAGGCCTTTATGGAAAGAGACCCCGTGCCCATAAAAGAAGAGGCAAGAAGACAACTGATGCGGGGTATGGACTGGATAGATATAAACCTGGGCCCTGCTAAAAAAGGCGGCCCGGAGCTAATGGAGTTTGTAGTAAAGACCGTGCAGGAGGAGATAGGGGATGCGGTACCTCTGTGTCTTGATACATCAAACATAGAGGCAATGGAGGCAGGCCTTGCGGTGCACAAAGGAAAAGCAATAATAAATTCCATCATGTGCAGGCCGGAGAGATATGAGAAGATGATACCGTTAGCGGTAAAATATAAGGCCAGCATGATTGCCCTTATGTGGGGGCCGGATGGCCTGCCTCGTGATGAAAATGAGAGAGGGGCACTGGCAGCAGAGCTGCTTTATGCGGCAAATGAGGCAGGCGTACCAAATGAGGATATCTTTGTTGACGGCATTGTTACCCCTGTCAATATCCAGCAATCGCAGCTTATGAGCCTTCTGATATTCCAGGAGATGCTTCAGGAGCTGTTCCCGGGTGTAAAATCCACATGCGGGCTTTCAAACATCTCAAACGGCCCGCCTGAACATTTGAGGTCAATTTTAAATACCACATATATGGTCATGCTTGAAAGAAAAGGCATGTATTCATGTATAGTGGACGCATATGATGATCTCTTGATTAAAGTTGCGAGAGGCGAAAGGCCGGATATAGTTGAGCTGATATACATGATAATGGATGGTGTGTCTCCTGATATGGGCGCTCTTTCAAAGGAGTTACAGGGCTACGCAAAGACGGCAAAGGTTATACTGGGCCATTCGCTTTATTCAGATTCATGGCTTGAGCTGTAACATGCTTTTAATATCGATTTAATATTTAAAAGGAGTAAAAAATTGCAGAACACAATAACCACACCAGCAGACCTTGAGAGGTCACAGCAGGAATTGAGCATCAAAAGAAATCTTAAGAGAATAAAACGCAAAATAGTTGTAATGAGCGGGAAAGGGGGAGTGGGAAAGAGCACGGTTTCTGCCATGATTGCCCTGTTATTAAGCAGCAGGGGAAACAGGGTAGGGCTAATGGATGTTGATCTCCACGGGCCAAGCATCCCTAATATGCTTAAAATAAATGGTGGTATGAATATAACCGGGCAGCATGAGTTAAGCCCATTTGAATATTCTGCTAATCTCGGGGTTATTTCTATGGGCATGATCCTGCAGGAGCAGGATGCCGCTGTCATATGGCGCGGCCCCATGAAGATAAGCGCCATCAGGCAGTTTATCTCAGATGTAACCTGGGGAGAACTTGACTTTCTTATAGTGGATTCACCCCCTGGCACCGGCGATGAACCCCTTACCGTGGCCCAGACCATATCCGATGCAGAGGCATTAATAGTAACCACGCCACAGGAGATCAGCCTTGCAGACGTGAGAAAATCAATCAACTTCTGCCGCCAGGTAAAAATGAATATCCTGGGTGTTGTTGAAAACATGAGCGGTTTAGTATGCCCTCACTGCGGTGAAAAGGTTTCTATTTTTGGCGAAGGGGGCGGAAAGAAGATGGCCTCTGCCATGGATGTACCATTTATAGGCGAAATACCTATTGACCCTGAGGTTGTTAAACTCGCTGATGAAAAACAGCTGGAAAATATCCTTGAAAGAAAAGAGTCGGCGATCTACAGGGCATATATCTCTATTATAGATAAAATAGAAAAGAAATAACCAATACCTGAGGCAGCAATAGCGGATGGTGTTAATTTTCCATCAGGCTGCGGCCTCATAACCGAGTCTTACATGGGTTAAAAGCCCATGGCTTTTTTAAAGGTAAAAAAGTCCTTGAAACGTTTATCCGGCTTTTTTTCAAGGGCTCTCTTTATTGCCCTGGAGATTAAAGGGGAAAGAGAGGGGTTAAAGGTATCAGCAGGAACGGGTATCTCATGCTGGTGCCATGCTGTTATTTCAGGGATGCTGTCCGTGTTGAAGGGCAGCCTTCCTGTAAAGAGTTCATAGAATAACATACCAAGGGAGTAGATATCTGAGCGGATATCGTATTTGCCTGACCGATTAAATCTTTCAGGAGGGCAATAGGCGGCTGAGATTCTACTGCCCTCGGCATATTCTATCTTATCTGTAAACTCAACCGCAGTCCCGAAATCCATCAGGATAGTCCTGCCGTTTCGATCGATCATTATATTGGATGGTTTTATGTCCCTGTGCAGTATCCCCTTTTCATAAGCATACTGAAAGGCATCGAAACATTCACAGGCAATAGCTTTTGACTGCTCAAATGGAATCAGGCTCCCTGACTCTATCTGCATCAGCTCTTTCAGGTCTACCCCATCAATATATTCCAGAACAATTACATATACAGGGCCGTCAGAAAAATACTCAATAAACCGGCAGATATTTTTATGGTCAAGCCTTGAGAGTATCGCAGCCTCATTCAGGAACAGGTTTATAATTTCCGGGTTATTTATCAGGACAGGGTTCAGTATTTTGAGGGCATAAATGTGCCCGTCATAGGTTTTTGCCTTGTATACATTGCCAAAACCTCCCCGGCCAAGGGACCCTGTCAGTTCATACTTACCTATTAGGACCTTATTCATATTTTTTCCGGCTTGACAGCAACTTGAGGTTTAAAATATTCTCTCGAAATTCTATACAGTCAATATATAAAGGTTATTAATAAGTTCAATCTTTTTTTAATATGTGGGCATTTTGAATGGATGATATGAGGGTACATATAAAGGTAGAAAGTGATCACCTGACAGCCACTGGCATCTCGGATATTGGCCTATGCCGGGATGAAAACCAGGACACCATATATCTTGACAAAGGCGGGAATTTTGCCCTGCTTGCAGACGGTATGGGCGGCCATGACAGGGGGTCAGAGGCAAGCCGTACAGTCATCGATATCCTTAATGAATTTTTTCAACCCGAGAAAATAGCGAGCGAGCTTAAAGATATTACCGCTGTTGAAGGTATCCCGGCAGAGGTTAACGGGCTTTTTGCCCTGATCGATAGAGGAATCAGAAAATCAAACGCGGTAGTCTACAGGAAAAATATAGAAGAGGGTATAGAAAGATTTATGGGCGCAACCCTTGTTGGGCTGATATTTTCAAAGGACTATTGTGTAACATGGTTTCATGTGGGGGACAGCAGGCTTTATCGTTTCAGGGATAAGGCCCTTACACTTCTTACAGAAGATCATTCTGCATACAGGCAGTGGGTGAGTCAAGGTTCTATAGGTGATGCGCCTACAAAGAATATTATAACAAGAGCAATCGGCCCCAGAGAAGGGGTTATCCCTGAGATCAGATGGGAAAGGGGAAGACCGGGAGATATTTATATACTGTGCAGTGACGGACTGAGTGACATGGTGCCTGAAAATGATATTTCGCAGATAATATCAGACTCTTCTTCTGTAAACGGCATCGCTGTTGGTCTTCTAAATGAGGCCCTTGATGCAGGGGGCTTTGACAATATCAGTATAATGGTCTGTAAGCTTGTTTAAAACAAACATGGTCAAAAAAGCGTGGAAATAATTGATCGATGGGAAATCACTTTATGAGGAGAAAATTGAGTCTAAATGTAACAATATAACGGTGATTGACAGAGGAAAGATCTGAATTCTGTCAAGTTAAACAACAATCTCCTTGATCTTCTGGCTTAGAAAATCCACCTGATTTTTTACCTTTTTATTTATTCTTAACCTTTTCTCAATCGTTTCTGAAGAATATATAATCGTGGAGTGATTTCTGTTTATGGACGTCCCTATCTCCTCGAGTGTTGCATCCGAATAATTGCGTGACAGATAGACATACATGTTTCTGGGGTATGCATGAATCTTTTTCCTGGATTTGGAAGGAAGCACAGCATGCTCTATCTGGTAATATTTACATACAAGCTTCTTTATGCTATCCAGTGAAATAGTTGCCTGTTCGGTTATATGATATTTGAGAATCTCTCTGGCAAGGTTTATATCGGCCTTAACCTTCATAAAATCAGCCTTTGCCTTGAAACACCTCAGTGCGCTTTCTATCTGCCTTATGTCCTTGGTAAGTTTTTCCGCAAAAAGATGCACTATTTCCTCTGAAAGCATAAGGTTATGTTCCGATGCCTTCTTCTCTATTATATTAACCCTTGTATTATAATCAGGTTTATCAAGTGTGGTGATGAGGCCGGAAGTGAGTCTTGATGAGAGCTCTTTGGACATACTGGGAATATCCTTTGGAAGCATTGAACTGGTAAAAATAAGTTTTTTTCGGTCATTGGCAAGGGCATCAAGGGTATACCCAAGTTCAGCCTGGATTTTTCCCTTGCCGCTTAAAAAATGTACCTCCTCAAGCATAAGGACATCACAGGAACGGCGGTACTTGTTTTTGAATTCATCTATTCGGTTATTTTTCAATGCAAAGATCATTTCATTAACAAAATCTTCTGCAGTAATGTAATAGGCCCGTACATCAGGGTTATTTTCAAGGAGCATATGTCCGATAGACTGTGAAAGATGGCTCTTTCCGAGGCCGGTATTTGCCATCATAAAAAGGCTATCATATGAACAGGAACCACCTGAAGCCAGTGCCCTTGATGCAGAATAGGCAAACTCATTGCATGACCCCACAACAAACCTGTCGAATGTAAACTCCCTGTTAAAATGAAAACGGCCCCTATCCTTTCTGGGGGAGATATTCGGAATTTCCATCTGTGGAGAGGGCTGAAACATATCCAGCTCTTTCTTTTTTCGTACAGGGGGAGCCACCTTAAAAACAAGGGTGCGTTCTTTTCCGAGCTCCTTTAGCCCACCATCGAGAAGAGAGCTGTAATGGTCCATTACCCAGTCCATTGAAAATTTATTGGGGCAGCCAAGAACAAGAGCATCATCCTTTTCATCTATAAATGAAAGAGGGTCTATCCAGAGAGAAAAACTCTTTTCAGGAATGTTTTTTTTTACATGCTTTTTCAAATCATCCAACACCGTGTTCATGCTCTGCTCCAAAACATACAGTAAGTATTTTTATTTCAAAAGATGTGACCCTCAAGACGGGGGCATTTATCTTATAAACTATAGAATCTGTCAAAAGGAATGACATAGGAGATTGACTTATGGTTTTGTAAAATTCTGACAGCACGTAACTGTTTGATTAAATAGAAAAATAGAATTAAGGTGCTTTAAAGCTGTAATAGATCGGGTTGTTTTGAAAGATGGAAAAATTTTATTGAATTCAACCCCTTCGGAGTATTATAAATATTGTTAGGAAAATATCTAACAAACGAACATCTTTGAATATCTCCTATTTCCTTTGAAATACAACTGAAATCTATTAAATATCAATAAAAAAACCCTAAATATTCTTTTTTTAAGGGTTATTTTTTTCATAAAAAATCATCAAAATGAAATAATTGCCTACATTTTAAGAGGTTACCAGTTATGACCTATAATCATTTAAGATTATTATTTTCTAATAAATAAATTTTTTTTTATAAAAATATTTATTTTATAAGAGTGGATCAGGAAGCATGAAATTTACTTTAACCAGAGGGTTAAAAAATATCAGAGCTGTTATAATAGGTAATTAAAAATAATAAAAACAAGGCGTTAACGAAATTTAAATACATATTGTGGTTAAAAATATCCAGGAATATTTTTATTAAAAATTATATGCGTAATAAACAAGGAGTCACAAATGTCCTTAATGCCTATATAAAACAGGTAATGATGGAAAGGTCAAAGGCGGGAATATTTTCTTTTAGTGGTGTTTGTATTTCATTAACACAATATATAGGGTTTCCTCTAAGGTTGATATATATGAAAGGATCAAAAAGGGCTAAAATTAGCCAAATTCCCTGATTATTGACAGTGTCTGTTGTTAAGATGATAAAGAGAATTGGCAGGGCAAGGAAAGCAGTTACCGGTATATAAATTGTTCCACGTGGAACAGGGTCAGTTTATAAGGATGTTTCACGTGAAACAATAGTATGACAATTTTAACGGGGTACAGCAGAAAAATACCATCTATTCTTTTCTGGAGATGAAATCTCTATACAAAAATTTTTCAATATGCTATCTGCTTACCTTTCATTCAGTTCAAGCAGTAAACCATCAGGTCGAAAGTTTACATTTTAAGGGCTTTACCCGAATATCGTTGAAAGGGCCTTTGGGCGGAGATGGTTGTTCTCAAATATTAACCTGGTTGATATTATTTAGTGTTTGAAATACATAATGGCAAAACAGGGAGAAAGATGTTTTATGGGTTGTGTTATTACCATTTCAAATCAAAAAGGTGGAGTTGGGAAGACAACGACTGCGGTTAATCTGTCCGCCTCAATCGCAAAGGCAGGTAAAAGCGTGCTTGTTATTGACTCTGATCCCCAGGGTAATGCAACTACCGGACTGGGGTTTAGTAAGTCTTCTCTGAAGACAGGGCTTTATGATTTTATGCTGGGCTCTGCCGGGGTTGATGTATCTGCTGTAGATACAGAGATGCCCGGTATGTCCCTTATAGGCGCAACCAAAGAGCTGATCGGTGCAGAGGTAGAGATGTATCTGGAGGATAATCGGGAGTTCCTCCTCAAGAAGAGGCTTGAGGGGGTTAAGGACCAATATGATTTCATAATTATTGACTGCCCGCCATCACTGGGATTTCTAACGATAAATGCAATAACTGCCTCTGATTATGTGCTTGTCCCTCTTCAATGCGAATATTATGCCCTTGAAGGGTTGAGCCAGCTCCTTGATACATTAAAGGCTGTTAAAAAGAGCCTGAATCCGGATCTAAAAATTGTCGGTATACTCCTGACCATGTATGACGCAAGGAATAACCTTTCAGCACAGGTGCAGGAGGAGGTGAGGGGGCATTTCAAAGGTACGGTCTTTGATACGGTGATCCCAAGAAATGTACGGCTCAGTGAGGCGCCCAGCTATGGGAAGCCGATCATTATCTATGATGCGCAATCAAGGGGGGCAAGGAGCTATCTTGACCTGGCAAAGGAAGTAATAAAGAGGGGAGAAAAAAATGATTAAGAGAAAGGCATTGGGGAGGGGATTATCTGCGCTGATACCGGATGCAGAGGAAGCTGAAAAGGAGGCGCCCAGGTCCGGTGAGTATTTCCAGTGTCCTGTTGATGCTATTGAGCCTAACCCCATGCAGCCAAGGCAGAACTTTGATGATGCGGCGATTGAGGAACTGGCAGGGTCAATCAGGGAAAAGGGTATTATCACCCCCATACTTGTAAGTAAAAACGGTAATGGGTACCAGCTTATAGCCGGTGAAAGGCGATGGCGTGCAGCCCAGAGGGCAGGTCTTGAGACGGTTCCGGTTGTGGTTAAGGAGACAACCCCCATAGAGTCCCTGGAGCTGGCCCTGATAGAAAATATCCACAGGAGGGACCTTAACCCCATTGAAGAGGCCCAGGCATATCAAAGATGGCTTGAGAACTCAAATACAACCCAGGAGACGCTTGCCCAGCGGGTGGGTAAAGACAGGTCAACCATCACGAATCTATTAAGACTTCTTTCTTTGCCACTGGATGTGCAGAAGGATGTGATAGATGGCAACCTTACAATGGGTCATGCCCGTGTACTTGCCGGGCTTAAGACACCTGGTGAGCAGAAGAGTTACAGGGACATTATAATAAAGGGGGAGCTTTCAGTAAGGCAGACAGAGAACCTGATAAAAAAGGCCGCCTCAAAAAAGCCGGTGAAAAAGGAGAAGGGCGAGGACGAATACTATATAGATACACTGGCTGACGGTTTAAAAAAGGCACTTGGTACAAAGGTAGAGATCAGGAGGCAGGGTAAAAAGGGGCAGATCAACATATTTTTTTATTCGGATGAGGAGCTTGAAAGGCTGCTGGAACTCCTTTCATGATCAGTTTCGCCATCGCCTTTCAGACCCTGCTATTATCCTGATAATATTTTCACTGTGAGCAACAAGGATCAAAAAGGCTGTAAGCAGGGAAATAACAATGTAAGTGGCAGGCTTATCCATCAGGGCCAATATAACAGGCATAATGCATGACCCGGCGATTGATCCAAGCGATATGTAATTGAACAGATAAACAGTTAACAGGAAGATACAGAAGGATATTATGGCTGATATTGGTGAAAGGGCCAGGAATATGCCGAATCCGGTGGAAACACCCTTGCCACCCTTGAACCTTAAAAAAGGGGAATACATATGCCCCAAAAGGAGAGCAAGGGAGAGGGTGGTCAGGAAGATACTGTGGTATTGTATGGTGATCTTCAGACCTATCATCAGGGGTAAAAAACCCTTTAATGTATCAAGGATGAGGGTAATAAACCCCCATCGGAACCCGATCTCCCGGGAGACATTTGCGGCCCCGATATTGCCGCTTCCCCTGCGGGTAATGTCTACCCCTGCTGCTAAACGGCCTATAATAAGCCCAAAGGGTATGGCCCCAATAAAAAACGATAATAAGATTAAAAGCGCAAATAGGATAGACATATTATTCCCTTGCATTGTATAGTATATTTCATAGGGATATCTTATCCAGTTTAGTCGTTATATGCAATGTATTTATAAATTGTATTAACAATGGTATTTAAGTATTATCAATGTTAATTAATGAAGAGGTGATAAAATGAATAAAAAATGCATTAAAGATGTGGACATTAAGAATAAAAGGGTATTAATAAGGGTCGATTTTAATGTTCCCCAGGATGATAAGCTGAACATTACCGATGATAACAGGATAAGGGCTGCCATTCCCACCATAGAATATGCAATTAATAATGTAGCAAGGGTTATACTTATGAGTCATCTTGGCAGGCCAAAGGCGGAAGACAAGAAAAAAACGAGCTTAAAACCTGTTGCCATTAGATTATCAGAGCTTCTAAAAAGAAAGGTAAAAATGGCGGATGACTGTATTGGCCCTGAGGTTACGGATATTGTAAACAAGATGCAGCCAGGGGAGGTTATCCTCCTTGAAAACTTAAGGTTTCATAAGGAAGAGGAAAAAAATGACCCGGGTTTTGCAAAGGAGCTGGCAAGACTTGGTGACATATTTGTAAATGATGCATTTGGCACCAGTCACAGGGCACATGCCTCCACAGAAGGCGTTACACACTATCTTGAATCAGTTTCAGGGTTTCTGGTTAAAAAGGAGATAGAATATTTTGAAAAGGTGACAAGCTCCCCTGAACGCCCATTTGTGCTTATCCTTGGCGGGGCAAAGGTATCAGACAAGGTGCCCCTCATAGAAAACATGCTCAAAAAGGTGGATGTGATACTCATCGGTGGCGCTATGGCATATACCTTCCTGTATGCAAAGGGTATAAAGATTGGTTCCTCCAGATATGAACCGGAGGTGCTGGACATGGCGAAGACCATCCTTGATAAGGCGGGTAAAGTTGAGCTTGTACTTCCTAAAGATCATATTGCCTGTGACAGCTTTGATAACCCGAAAAGTGTAATAACAACAGCAGATGAGAATATTAAGGATGGGTATTTAGGCATTGATATTGGCCCAAAAACCGTAGAGTTGTTCCTTTCAAAAATAAAGAAGGCAGGTACCATACTTTGGAACGGGCCAATGGGTGTGTTTGAAAGGGATGAGTTTGCAGAAGGTACAAAAAGAATAGCTCTGGGCATTGCCGATTCTTCCGCTATATCAGTTGTAGGCGGCGGAGACAGCGCAGCAGCAGCCAAAAAATTCGGTGTTGATGAAAGGCTCTCCCATGTCTCGACAGGAGGCGGAGCCTCTCTTGAATACCTTGAAGGTAAAAGCCTGCCAGGTATAGCTGCATTATCTGACAAATAGATCACATGCAACCCAGGACACCCTGTAACTCCAGGTTTACAGGGTGTCTTTTTATTCTGCTGCTATTCTCTATATGTTAACAAAAGTATAATTAAAATATTGTTAAACCCTTAACGATATGTTATGTCTAACATGAAATAAGAATCTGATAACTTATTGATAACCGGATATTTTTTCTGTTTGCCGGTATAGTAATTGGAGGCGGTATCATATTGTTTTTTAAGGTAATTACAACAGAAGAGGCCCTTGAAATCATAAGGGGTTTTGTTCCGGTTGATGAGGTGACTGTTCCTCTTTCTACTGCCAGTGGTCTCTACTTGAGCAGGGATATTATCTCTCCTGAAGAGCTGCCCGGGTTTTATAGAACATCAGTGGATGGGTATGCTGTTAAGGCACAGGACACCTTCGGTGCAACAGAGAGTCTGCCCACATTCCTTGAAATTGCCGGAGAGACTTTAATGGGGGATGTCCCGGACATTTCAGTTTCGCACGGAAAGGCAATAAAGATCTCTACAGGGGGCATGCTGCCTGAAGGGGCTGAAGGGGTTGTCATGCTTGAATATTGTCATAACCTTGATCAAAACACCATTGAGGTCAGTCGCGCCATATCACCCCTTGAAAATGTGATATCCCCGGGAGATGATATCAAAAAAGGTGCAATAGCCTTTAATGCCAGAAGAAAAATGCGGCCACAGGATATAGGGTTACTTGCTGGTCTGGGCATAAGGGAAATCCCTGTGTTCAGAAGGCCCAGGATCGCAATTATCTCTACCGGTGATGAAATCGTCCCCATTGAAAATGATCCAGGGCCGGGCAGGGTAAGGGATATAAACAGCTATACCCTTAATGCCTTCTGCCGGGAGCAGGGTGCAGAGCCTGTTATAATGGGTTTATGCAGGGACGATTTTAAGGAGCTCAAAATACTTGTGGAAAAAGGGCTTGCCTGCGCAGACACAGTCTGGATATCAGGCGGAAGCTCTGTAGGGACAAGGGATATGACACTCAAGGTCCTTGAGTCTTTTGACCATGTGGAGCTCCTTGCACATGGGATATCCATAAGCCCTGGCAAACCAACAATAATAGCCAAGGTTGGTAACCGCGCAGTATTCGGTCTTCCAGGGCATGCAGCCTCTGCAATGGTGGTGGCAGAGGTTTTTTTAAAGGAATTTATCAGAAGGCTCTCAGGAAGCAATACGGATGATAAAGTTTTGAACAGAGGTATCAAGGCATTTATCAGCAGAAACATAGAATCAAAAAGTGGCCGTGATGACTTTATAAGGGTAAGGATCGAAAATGATAATGGTAAGCTTTTGGCAATACCGGTTTTTGGTAAGTCAGGCCTGATATCCACACTGGTTGATGCCCATGGGCTGATCAGGATAGACAGAAACTCTGAAGGGGTTTATCAGGGGCAGGAAGTTGATGTCATGCTTTTCAATAACTGACCGGATGTGTTTTATAGTTGTTTAAGGATTCTTCGGAGCATTACATGAAACGGAATGTGTACCTTGATCTTAAGACATTAAAGGATGCAAGGGAGATATTTTTTAAAAGATGGGAAGGCAGGAAGACCCTGCCTGAAATTATTGATGCTGATCAGAGCCTGGGCCGTGTGACCGCAGAGCCTGTTTATGCAAGGCTTTCAGCCCCCTCTTATCATGCTGCGGCAATGGACGGTATTGCAGTAAGGGCAGAAGATACATACGACACCACAGAAAAAAATCCGAAAACACTTAAAATCGGGAAGGATGCACTCTGGAGCAATACAGGGCAGGCGCTGCCATCTGGATACGATGCGATAATCATGGTGGAAAAGCTACACCAGATAGATGAAGAGACCATTGAGATTATGGCTCCGGCATACCCCTGGCAGAATATACGCAAGGTGGGAGAGGATATTGTGGCAACGCAGCTTCTTTTACCACAGAACCACATGATCAGGGCATATGATATGGGTGCCCTTATTTCAGCAGGTATCATCCGCATACCTGTAAGAAGAAGACCTTTAGTAATCATAATCCCTACAGGGACCGAGCTTGTAAGCCTCAGGGAGTTAGGGGAGGATATGGATTCCATTTCCGAGGGGCAGATAATAGAGTCCAACTCGGTTACGCTCTCCGGTCTTGTAACAGAAAGCCACGGCATCCCGGTTGTAAAGGGGACCATCCCTGACAATATCGAGTCGATACGCAATGCGCTTATCAGTGCCTCAGAATCAGAGGCTGATATGATCATTATAAATGCCGGTTCATCAGCAGGCAGCAAGGATTATACTGCGGGCATCATAGCAGAGCTGGGCTGGGTGCATGTACATGGTGTGGCCATGATGCCGGGTAAACCCACGATCTTAGGTGAAATCAATGACAAGCCTGTTATAGGAAACCCCGGGTATACAGTATCGGCGGTCCTCTCCTTTGATCAGTTTGTAAGTCCCCTTTTACACAGCATGCAGGATATAAGGTTTAAGAATAGAAAGACTGTAATCGTGCAACCGTCGCGTGATATCCCATCTAAACTCGGGACAGAGGAATTTTTACGAGTCAATATAGGGAGTGTAGGCGGGAAGATGGTGGCAACGCCCCTTCCGAGGGCAGCTGGTTCTGTCACCACCCTCACAAGGGCCGAGGGTATCATAAGGATACCGGCCCTGTCAGAAGGGATCACCCAGGAAGAGGAGGTGGAGGCCGAGCTCTTAGTCGATGATGATGAGCTGAAAAACACCATTGTAATAATAGGCAGTCATGACATAACCCTTGATATTATCTCCGATGAGATAAGAAAAGGGGGAAAGGATATAAGGGTCTCATCCGGTAATGTGGGGAGCTTAGGTGGGCTCATGGCAATCAAAAAGGGGGTATGTCACCTGGGCGGCGCCCATCTTCTTGATGAGGAGACCGGAGAGTATAACCTTTCATATATCAGGAAATATCTCAAAGATATCAGGGTTAGTGTATTTCACCTTGTCATGAGGGATCAGGGACTGATCGTTAACAAGGGTAACCCGAAGGACATAAAGGGGATTAACGACCTTTTAAGAGAGGATCTCTCCTTTGTGAACAGGCAGGCTGGTTCAGGCACCCGCATACTTTTTGATTATAAGCTTAAACAATCAGGGTATGCACCTTCACAGATAAAGGGATATGACCATGAGGAGTATACCCATATGGCTGTTGCAGTGGATGTTTTAAGCGGTGCTGCTGACTGTGGTATGGGCATATATGCAGCGGCAAAGGCCCTGAATCTGGGGTTTATCCCGATTGTTAGGGAGCAGTATGATCTTATAATCCCCACTGAGCACCTTAAAAATCCAAATATTGCGGAGCTTGTTAAAACAATAGGGTCTGATAGTTTTAGAAAAAGGGTAACAGGGCTTGGCGGATACGATCCCTCTAAAAGCGGAGAGCTCTGGG
Source organism: uncultured Desulfatiglans sp. (assembly GCA_964499695.1). GTDB lineage: Bacteria > Desulfobacterota > DSM-4660 > Desulfatiglandales > HGW-15 > JAAZBV01. The sequence continues at coordinate 4,467 of CAZCMD010000063.1, read as the reverse complement.
TTGAGCTGGGGTAATTTTTATTTGAGTTTTTATGTTAAGCATAATATAAGGACTCAGAATAAAAGGAGATTCAATAGTGGAACTAAAACTACTTTCAAAGCAATGGGTTGTTGACGAAAACAACAACATCATTATTGGTGAAGGGCGAAAGAAGATCCTTGAGACAATCGAAAAGACAGGGTCTCTTAATCAGACGGCAAAGGTTATGAAGATGTCCTACAAGGGGGTCTGGAGTAAGATAAAGACCACAGAAGGGTATCTTAAGTCGCGCATTGTGGATACTGACAGGAAGATGGGGTCCAAGCTTACTGAAGAGGGTAAAGAGCTGTTAAAAAAATACAACCAGCTAAAAAAAGAATGCCTTGATGCTGATGACCGTATCTTCAGTGAAATCTTTGAAAAGAAGAAAGAATGAGCCTGTTTGAATAACCTTTCTCAGGATCCTGGTAATTGCAAACCATTAATAAAACATTTATGCCTCCTGCAGTAATCATTGCAGGGTGGTCAGGGTCAGGAAAGACGACCCTTGTAGAAAAGCTCCTGCCACTCTTAAAGAAAAGGAATCTGAAGGTAGGCACAGTGAAACATCACCATGCTGCCCTTGAAATAGATAAAGAGGGGAAAGACACCTATCGCCACAGGAGGGCGGGCGCAGACAGTACCATCATCTCATCCCCTGATAATGTTGCGATGATGATGCGGTCTGATCATGACCCCCTGCTTGACGAACTTTTACCCTTTATGCAGGGCATGGATATTGTGATAGTTGAAGGGTACAAGAGAGAAAAACGGCCCAAGATAGAGATCTTCAGGTCAGCTGTCCATGAAACCCCTAGGTTTCTTCACGACCCGGACCTGATAGCAATTGCCTCCGATACAAAACTTGATCTCAAGGTCCCGGTATTTGATCTTGATAGCCCTGAAGGGCTTGCAGATTTTATATGTGAGTATTTTAACCTGCCCCGGATACCTTGAGCCTGATAACCTGTTTTAATGTTTAAATGCCCTCTGACCTGTAAAGACCATTGTTACCTGCGGGTTTGCCTCGTTGCAGGCTTCGATTACCTCAACGTCCCTCATGGAGCCACCGGGCTGCACAATGGCTGTAATCCCCTGCTCTAATCCTACATCCACACCATCCCTGAATGGGAAAAATGCATCAGAGACCATGGTTGAGCCTATTAATCCCGCCTTGGCCTCCATTGTCGCCATATCAATATCAGAAATGATGTCGCTATCCGCTTCACCTTTTTTTATCTTTAACTCCATATCTTTATATGGAATACCGTGTTGTTTAAAACAGAGGGCATCAGCATATTTGGTGTATGCCTTCATGACCGCTATCTCTGCAACACCTACGCGGTCCTGCTCGCCTGTGCCTATGCCGACAGTCACACCATCCTTGACATAGATAACCGAATTGGATGTAACCCCCTGCTCCACCTGCCAGCCGAACAGCATGTCTGCATAATCTGATTCACTGGGTTTTTTTTCTATGGTGTAGACCTTGCCCTTGTATTCAACTGTCGCGGGCTTAAAATCGGCAGCGCTCCTTATAATGTTGATGGGTGACTGCTGTATCATAAGGCCGCCATCAATAAGGCTCTTGAAATCTACAAACCTGTTCTCCTTGAAATACTCAAGGTCGCTGATCCTGCTGATCTTTATTATGCGCAGGTTTTTACGTTTTGCCAGAACCGGGATAGTGCCCTCTTCAAAATCAGGGGCAGCAACCACTTCAACATATATGTCGGATAAAAGATTTGCGGTTGCCATATCAATAGGTCTGTTAAATACAGCACAGCCGCCAAATGCAGCCACCCTGTCTGCCATGTTAGCGCGGTAGAATGCCTCTGAAAGGCTGGGGCCATATGCAACACCGCAGGGGTTGTTATGCTTTACTATAACGGCAGCAGGATTAAGGGTAAGATACTTCATGATGTTCAGTGCATTATCTATGTCCGTAAGATTGGTCTTTCCCGGATGCTTTCCCGATTGAATCATATCCTCTTCTGTAATGGCGGATACCAGGCCCTTTCCCGGTACAATAAATTTACATCCCCCGAGCACAAGGTTCCCATTTGTAAGTTCATACATGGCCGCTTCCTGGCCAGGGTTTTCACCATACCTGAGCCCCTTTTCTATAAGGTGGCCGCTATCTTCATCCGGGATCTTCCATGTCCTTTTCCTGTAGAAAAGGGTCTGTCCCCCAAAGGAGATGGTTATCTCAGGAGGAAAGTGGTCATCCATTACTGTTTTGTACATTTTTTTAAAGTCATCTGACATGGTGAATACCCCTTTATTATTTTTCTGCACACCACAAATCAAGCTCAAAGCTGAAAGTAAGAAAATCGTTTTTGTCTTTCTCCGTGATCTTAGTAGTCTCCGTGAGAGAAATGATTTAATCTCACGCCCGCATTTAAGCTCAAAGCTGAAGGTTTTATCAGTGACCGCAGAAGTTACTCTATAACCCCCACCCTTTAGCCTTGCGCCTTATTAGTCTTTATGCTTTTCTATATAGGCATATGCATTATGGTTATGGATAGACTCAAAGTTTTCTGACTCAACCGCAAACCATGTAATATTTGCATCATCATTAAGTTTCAGGGCTATGTCCCTGACAATATCTTCAACAAACTTCGGGTTCTGGTATGCCTTTTCTGTGACGAACTTTTCATCCTCCCGCTTAAGCACAGAAAACACCTCGCTTGATGCGGTCTCCTCTATCAGTTTAATAAGGTCTTCTATCCAGATAAATTTTTTGAACCGTACCTTAAGGGTGACAATCCCCCTCTGGTTATGGGCGCCAAATTCGCTTATCTCCTTTGAGCAGGGGCAAAGGGTTGAAATAGGCACATTGATAATCGTTACAATATCAAGCCTTTTATCCAGATTTCCCCTGAAGGAGCATTTGTATTCCATGAGCCCCTCGCTTCCGGTAACTGGCGCCATCTTGTTAATAAAATAGGGGAAGGTGATTTCCATATGTGCGCTTTCAGCGTTAAGTCTTGTCTTTACCTCCTGCAGTATTTCTGAAAAGTTCTGGAGCGAGATCCTTTTGCTGTGCTCATTAAGCACCTCGACAAACCGGCTCATATGTGTGCCCTTGTACAGGTGAGGCAGGTTCACATACATGTTTATCTTTGCAACTGTCTGTTGCTTTCCGTTGTTTTTATCAAGTACGGTAATAGGGTAGCTGATATCCTTTACCCCAACCTGGTCAATATCTATATTTCTGTGGTCCTTATGACTCTGTATATCTTCCATTATTTTCCTTCTAACAATCAGTAATATAAGGATATTTTTAAAACGTGAGGGCACATAAGTCAATTAAAAACGTGCCTCAAGAATTGCTTGCAATTCATCAATAAAAGGTATAAATTGCGCTTTCTTTATAAGCCTAATTTGCCAATTTCAGATCGGGGCGTGGCGCAGACTGGTAGCGCGCCTGCTTTGGGAGCAGGACGTCGGAGGTTCAAATCCTCTCGCCCCGACCATTCAACTTTTTAATCCAGGATTATGAATATTCCTTCTCAGAACTGATAGCTTTATCAGGCTTTATAGTATTACCCAATCAGCATCCTTGCATCCAGAACCGTATAGCCCTTTCCCTCTGGAAGTACTTTAACAGGGTTAATATCCATTTCAATGATCTCAGGGATATCCTTCACCATTTTTGAGATTCTTAAGAGGAGTTCCTTTATGGCGTTAATATCCATTAATGGCATGCCCCTGTACCCGGTGAGCATCCTTTCCACTCTGGTTTCCCGGATCATCTCCTCTGCATCAATATCCCTTATAGGGAGAAGCCTTGTTACAGTGTCATTAATGAGTTCGGTATATATGCCACCCGCACCAAACATGATTACATGGCCTACCACCTCATCCTTTTTAACACCCATAAAGATCTCAATGCCGTGGGTGATCATTTTCTGAACAATCACGCCATTCATTTCTGCTGCAAGACCCCTTGCTTCCAGGTTGTTTTTTATTGTATTAAAGGCAGTGAGTGCGTCCTCTTCTGTTTTTACATCAAGGATTACCCCTCCTGCATCACTTTTGTGGGTCAAGGTTGATGAGGCAAGTTTTACTGCAACAGGGGTCCCAATCTTCTGAGCAGCCCTGGCAGCCTCCTCAGGAGATTTTGCAAACAGGGTTTCAGTGCACATTATTCCATAACAGGCAAACAGGCTGTTTATTACATCACCGGGTAACCATTGGGGTTTGTTTGAAGTATCAACTGTAAAAGGGTTTATGAGTCTCTTACCTGCCTCAGTATCTATATCCTTTAATTCAGGGATAACACCCTGTTCAGGCCTTGTCATATCGCCGTATCTCACAGCATTTGCAAGCGCCCTTACCGCATCCTCAGGAAACGGGAAATATGGCACAAAGGTATCATTGTCAATCCTTTTACCCGTAAGGCCGGTCTCCCCAACAAAGCATGCAATGATGGTCTTACCCCTC
>CAZCMD010000062.1:0-24575 GCA_964499695.1 uncultured Desulfatiglans sp. | reverse complement strand
CCGGTCTTACCTTGATAATAGTCTCTTTTTTAATGGTAACAGTCCCCGGCTTTGCACCCTTTGGCTTTGAGACATATTTTGCCATTGTACAGGAGACAGCCGTTACTCCACCGCTTTTTGCCTTGCTGTGCCATGCGGCAATGGCTGCTGCCTCCTTCAGTATGTCCTTGCCGGGCTCTTCATTCTCCTTTGCCCTCAATATAACATGGCTCCCCGGCATGCCCCTCACATGAAACCAGTAGTCATTGGGATGGGCAAGCTTCAGGCTCAGGTAGTCATTATCATCATCGGTCTTACCAGCCAGTACGATCCAGTCGCCGGTTATTCTGTATTCTATAATATTATGCTTTTCTTTATCATTCATATGGATATCCCCTGACCGTAGACATTAACAATACCAGAGCTGTTTTTACTCTACAATGAGAATCTAACAAGGTCTGAGATTGAATTTTATCTGATATTATATATATTGAAACCAATTTTTGGAACAATATCGTTAACAGATGAAAAGCGTATAAATGGAGATTGAACAATGAAGATCAAGATGTTTCTGGTATCAATGTTGTTTGTCATGGTTTTGAGCATGCCTTATGGTCAAATGAATGCTTCCGATTATAACAGTAACTGGCCCACCTGGCGTGGCCCCCTGTTTACAGGGGAAGTAATAAAAGGTAATCCTCCAATTGAATGGAGCGAGACAAAGAATATCAAATGGAAGATACCCATCCCTGGAAAAGGACTCTCTACGCCTGTTATATGGGGTGATCAGATTTTTATCACCTCTGCTGTTTCTCTTGATAAGAGGCTTTCTGATGAGGAGTTGGCAAAATTAAAAACAGGGGGAGCCTCATGGATGCAGCCTAGATTACCTGAATTTATGCAACAGTTTGTGGTCTATTCTATTGACAGAAACACCGGAAAAATTATCTGGCAAAAGGTTGTACACGAACAGTTTCCCCATGAAGGCACCCATAATGATGGAAGCTGGGCTTCACAATCATGTGTGACCGATGGAGAACACCTCATTGCTTCATTCGGATCATTCGGTATCTATTGCTTTGACATGAAAGGCAACCTGATATGGAAAAAGGATCTGGGAGATCTGAATATCAGGATGGCATTTGGAGAGGGCAGCTCTCCGGCTTTTTACAAAGATTATCTTATCGTAAACTGGGATCATGAAAAGGATTCCTGCATCTATGTCCTTAACAAAAAAAATGGTGATGTTATCTGGAAAAAGAAGAGGGATGAAAAGACCTCATGGTCGACGCCCATTGTTGTCCCTGTAAAGGGAAAACTTCAACTGATTGTAAGCGCCACCGGAAAATCAACGGCCTATAACCTGCAAAATGGAGATATCATCTGGGAAATATCAGGTATGACCGAAAATGTAATTCCATCACCGGTATCTGATGGCGATCTGGTTTACCTGGTCAGCGGATACAGGGGCGCTGCACTGAAGGCAATCAGACTGGAAGACGCAAGCGGGAACATAAAAGACTCATCCGCAGTAGTCTGGACATATAATAAAAATACACCATATGTCCCCTCACCTCTTTTATATAATGGAAGATTGTATTACCTCAGGGGCAATGATGAAAGGCTGAGCTGTGCAGATGCTAAAACCGGAAAGATTTTTTATGAGGCTGAAAAGCTTGAAGGAATGAAAGGTGTGTATGCATCACCGGTTGGCGTAAACGGAAATGTTTATGTTATGGGTAGAAACGGGATGTGCTATGTTTTAAAGGACGGAGAGGGGTTAAATGTTGTTTCCAGAAATCAGCTTGATGATAATTTTGATGCATCCCCGGCAGTTGTAGGTAATCAGTTGTTTTTAAGGGGGTTAAAGAGTCTTTATTGTATTTCGGAATAATCCGTTATCAGGTTCATACTGGCTTTTTAATAAAGACAAATGCCTTTCCCTTCAAAATTCATGAAACAGTTGTAGGGGCAACCCCCAGTGGTTGCCCTGCGACGATTATCCTGGGCCACCATATGCGGGCAGGCACGGGGACCTGCCCCTACAGTTATATCCAACATTATTCAATTCACCTTGCGCCTTGAGCCATGTGCCCTGAGCCATTTCATAAACTGGTAGAAATGAGAAACCCGAACAAGCATATCACCGTGAGTAAAAATCGGCTTATTTAACCAGTATGCACTTCATCTGCCTCTGATCCCTTATAAGGAGTTTTCCGTCACTTAATGCTAAAGGTGCCCATGCCTGTTTTGTATCAAGTAACTCGGCCTTTGCCAGTACCCTGAATTCATCAGGCGTTGGTTCAATAAGATAGAGCATTTTTTCACCATCACTGCTTATTATCATGTCATCGGCGAGTATATATCCACCCTTGTCAAAATTAGGATTTTTCACTGTTTTCCATTTGATATTGCCTTTAAGGTCCATACACATAAAACCATTTCTTACCTGATTATTGGTACCCTGGCTGTAGAGGTACCCTTTGTAAAATATGGCCGGGTGCACATGTGTGCCGAACTCCTTTGAAAACATGAGTTCCTTAACTTCCCATGAATTTCCTTTCTTTAAAATCTGTATAAGCGCCCCTCCTGCAAGATATCCACCTGTGACAAAGAGCGTGTTATTGCCTGTTTCTGTTACATTAGGTATAGGGGTTTTGCATTTCCAACCATCATATGACCATAAAGGTTCACCCGAATCGGGATTAAAACCCATAACCGCCCCTGTGCCACCACCTTCAGGCCTGGTGGCAGATATCATTACCAGTTGATCTTTATTATCTATTTTTACAACCTTTGGTGAGACATATCCTGCGCTACCTGGAAGGGATGGTGTCTTCCAGATAATCTCCCCAATAACCTTGTCATATGCCACAATACCCGCCTCTTTTGTCTGGGGGGCAATTATAACCATGTTTTTGTAAATAAGCGGGTTCTGGGCAATCGCCCACATGGGGATATCGTCCCTGCTGAAATCTGTCCAGAAGTTCTTTTTCCAGAGGGGCTTACGGGTATTTTTATCGATACAGAGGAAATTACCGAATGCATCACTTACATAAATTCTGCTACCATCTATTGTTGGTACTGTCCTTGAACCGTCATAGCTGACTGACCATTTAGCCTCACTGCTGAAATGCCATTCTTCTTTTCCGGTGACAATATCAAAACAGCGCAGTACATTCTCTCTATCATCAACACGATCATATATATAGACCTTACCCTCACTAGCAGCAGGGCCTCCAAATCCCTCACCAAGTGGGACTGTCCATAAAACCTTTGGCCCATCTTTTGGCCATATACGTAAAAGACCCTTTTCATCAGATACAGCGTTCTGACAAGGCCCAAGGTACTGGGGCCAGTCAGATGCCTGAGCCCTGCTGGAAGCAAAAATGAGAAGGATTATAAGAATCATACCTTTTATCTTCATATGTGCCCCATCCCTTGTTTTAGTAATTGATATCCTGATCTGATATAAATCCTATAAAAAGTCAATAGGCTCGTATGTGACATAAAGTATAACATTGAAGTGTGTTTTTATATACTTTTAACCTCTAAAATATTAAAAAGCATACCAAAAGGCTTGATCAGAAAATATAAAATCAATAGATTTTTCCGCAAACCAGGATGTTTTCCTATATTTGAAATTTTACCAGATATTGCTGTAAGGCAAGCCAGTAAAGGGTTGCCATATTTTTAACCTCTGGGAATTAATGATATTTTAAGGTAAAAATACCCATAATATGAATGTGCATTATTTTAACAAATATTGATAGCAAAACTGGTACAGGAAATGCAAAAGGTCGGTTTTAGCAGAATAAAATAAAATTTAAAGGAGCGATGAATATGTTTTTTCTATTTCAATACAGCAAAGCGGGTTTACCAGGCGGGTTAATCAGATTACATCAGTCACTTCTAGAAGATATAACCTCATATTTTGAAAAAGGTGAATCGGTAAAAACAAGGGTCAGGGAGATTCGAAAGAGCATCAGAGAGGCAATAATTTTTGCTAAGAAAAATAAGGTATATCCCAGCAAAAAAACAAACCGGGCGACAGAACTCATGGAGGAGATATACGAGGAACTTGAACTTACACATAAGATACTTAAAGAATCAGCCATTGAAATGGAAAACATGATCAACCGGATAAAGGAAGAGAGGGTAATTAATGTTCATTCGATTGTAACCGAGGCCCAGGTATATTTTAAGGAAAAGGAGATGGAAGCGGGGATACAACTCCTTGAAAAGGCACAGAAAGAGTTAAAAGAAAAGACGCTTTTAAAGACAAGGAAGAAGGTTTTTGCAGGTTATAACAGCGAGATGAAAAAACTAAAATATGAATTTGCTCAAAGGGAATGGACAGATAGAAAGGAGAAGAGCTCCAAGTTTTTCAGTATGTGCATACCCTATGAAAGATACTCTACCTATAAACTTATCAAAAACATAATTGACAAATTTACAAGTTTAAAGAATTCCTTTGCATTTGACAGGGCAGAGTAGTCAATCCTCCAAAAGAGTGCAGAGACAAGGTATGTTTACTCGCTGGTATTCAGGCGGGCCTTGTCTCTACATATTATTCTATTGACACACAGCATTATCCCTCTTATCCTCTGGCATCTTCGCAGGTAATCAGATACAGGACAATTCAACCTTTTCTGGAGGAGTCCATGATGAATGGTAATGCCGGAGTTGAATCTGAAAACGCATCCGCAAAAGTCGCAACGCTGGGGTTTTCTGCTGTTTTCATTACCTACTTTTTAACATCATTTATGACATTAGGCCTGAGCATTGCCTCTCCCATGATCGCTGCGGACCTTAACGGTATGGCCCTTTTTTCATGGGCAATATCACTTCCGGCCCTCGCAATGTCCTTTGTTGCGCTGCTTTTCGGTAGGTTATCTGATATATATGGTCGCAGAAACCTGCTTTTAACCTCCCTGTTTTTTTTCACAATAGGGTCAGTGCTTGGTGCAGTAAGCTGGAGCTTTGTCATTAACATTGTTGCACGTATCGTAAATGCCCTTGGCCTTGGCGCCATGTCTGCCCTCTGTTTTGCTGTAGTAGGGGACCTGTATGCTGATCCCGCAGCGCGGAGCAAATGGACCGGGTTATTAAATATAGCAGGAGGAATCTCTGCCACATGCACACAGATACTTGTTGGTATAATAACTGATACCCTGAGCTGGCGATATTTTTTCTGGGTCAATGTACCGGTTGCTATCTTTTGCATAATAATGGTGACTGTGGGTGTCCCAAAGAAAAAGGTCGCTTCAGGGAACAAGATAGACTACACAGGTGCACTTCTTCTTGCATTGGCTTCATCAGCAGTAATATTAGGCTTTTCCTTTGCAGACAAATACCCCTGGGTATCGTTTCATGTCTTAGGTTTACTTATAATCTCAATAATTTTGTGGTACCTGTTTATTCTGGCAGAGCGCAGGACTGCTGAGCCGATCCTTGATCCTCTGGTTTTTACTAACCGTGCATTTCTGACTGCGGCGGCCGCTGTACTTCTCTCATTTTTTGGTTTTATAGGTATTCTGAATTACTTTCCTCTTTTTTTACAGGGCATACAGGGCACAGGTGCAAAGATCAGCGGTCTGGTACTCACACCCTTCAGCATGCTCCTGGCCTTTATGGGTGTACCTGCCGGTTTATTGATCGCTAAGACCAAACGCTATAAATGGATATATATCCTGAGCTATGCTGTAGTTACCATAGCTATGTTTGCTTTAGCCTTTTTCAACAGTGAGACACCCCTGTGGATGGGAGTGGCTGTTATGATTTTAAGTGGTTTTGGGATTGGAGCAATACCTACAGTCAATATCCTGGTGGTGCAGTTTGCCGTTCCAAAGCGGTTTATGGGGATTTCTGTTGCGGCCATCTTCTTTATCGCTAATATTGGTACAGCGGTTGCCCCGGCCATTATGGGGCCTGCCATGAACGCCACATATGAAAAAAGGCTTGCAGAATTACTGCCACAGGATCTTGAAACAAAAATCGGGTCTGATGCATTTAAAAAATTTTCTGACCCCGGAGTCCTGATGTCAAAGGATTCAATGGCAGGATTTAAAGCGGCATTTAGCAAAGCCCAGGGGCTAGATCATGAGCTTTTTGAAAATACTATTCAATCTGTACGCGGTGCGCTTCAATCCGGTTTAAGGGTGGTTTTCCTGATCGGTTCAATCGCAATATTACTCGCATTTCTGATTATTATTACCATTCCGGAGGTTCCCCTGAATAATGGAGGGGAGGGCTCTGAATCTTAAAATAGAGAATGACAGGCTAAAAGGCATATTAAAAACACAAACGCATGCAGGTAATATCCGGGGTGGATTTATTCTCTATCAGGGATGTTTCTGTCTTTATTTATTCACTGTTCAGAGTAGCTGCGCCTTCTTACAGGGCCGTGTTTATGCATCCTTATTTGATAATACCTCTCTTGCCTTTCTTAATGCAGATAAGGAAAAGATAATAGGATAAAGTTTTTCATGATACCATAATCTGGCAAAATAAAGGCCTATGGGGCTTGCAGGAAGGATATCATGTTTTTCAATCATTTCAACCAGTGCTTCAACACCCTTTAAAAGCGATTCTTTAATGGTACCGGTTGAACCATCGAAAAAACCATCCTGAAGAGAAAAGCCTGCAATGGCATCAAGCGCAAGTGCGGTTTCTTCAACTGTGGCAGGCGCATTCTTATCTCCTCCCCATGTGCCATTTTCCTTTTGCGCCTCAATCAGCCATTTAACGCCACCCTTAAGTGATTCCTTCATGTATGAAAGTTCAGCAGACTTCATGCGGGTTAAGTGAGAAAGGACCTTTGCTGTTCCATAAACAGGATTAACCATCCTGTGAACATGTTCGTTACCAAACCACAGAGGAACCCATGAACCATCAGTCCGCTGTGCATTCTGTAAAAACAGGAAACCCTTTTGCATGGCACCCTCCATACTATTTTGCAGTTCAGGCTTCATCTTTAGTTTCCATGAAGACCATGCTGCAAGCGCATGGGCGGTAAGGTCTGTAGAGCTTTTATCAAAGGGTAATTTACCCCAGCCTTTGCAGAAGGTGGGTATGCCTCCATCACGGTTTTGAAGGCCAAGAAGCCATAAAACCGCAGCCTCAACAGCATCAATGGAATATCTGGCATCAGGATCAAGGATCTTCAGGGCCAAAAGAGTACCGGCTGTGTCATCCGCATCAGGCACTCCTCCTGGAAGATCGGTCCATGCCCATCCTCCCGGGTTTGCCCCGGTATATGGGTGAATCTCCCTGTGCTGCTGGCCAATGAGCCATGTTAAAATGAGTTTTTGCTGTGTTTCACTTATATTGTCATCCTCTAATGCCTGTACAGCCATTGTGGAAACCCAGGTGGAAAGATTTGTATCTATAGGCCAGCTTCCATCTGTTCTCTGGCTGTGAAGCAAAAATGTAGCCCCCTTTTTTGTAACAATGTGTTCTCTGTGTCCGCAGCGCGCAAGGCTCATCAGAACAAAGCTTGTCAAAGGAGTGGCCTCCAGAAAACCTCCGTTTTCAGGCTGGATTTTTGTCAGGACTTTAAGGGATTTTGTACGTGCCAGTTTACGGATAATCTTTTGAACCGGGTTAACAGGGGGATGATGATAAAACACGACCTGCCCGATTGCAATAAGGGCTGGAAGGGCATAGCTTACAACCGGCAGTCTAAGCCATTTGAACCACTGCTGAGAAAGAACAGCCAGTTCAAATGGGAGGCCATGAACATATTTCCATCCGTCCTTTCCCAGTCTGCCCGCAAGGGCACACATTGTGAGAATAGGGTATGAAAATGTCTTATCAGCGCCATAGGCCGTTAAGATTGATCCGGCAATCTCTTTTGGATCAATGGAACCAGCGATACTCTTTATATATTTTTCACAGGCATCAAGGGCATCCTGATCCGGTGAGGTTACTGTCATGGCGCTGTAAACAAGAAGGGTAGTGCTGAGGTTGCTCTTGCTTATTGCTGTATCGCCCCATCCACCATCAGGATTCTGGTTTTTTATGAGCCAGTTTATACCGGAGTTAATTGATGAAGCATGAAGATCTTTATCCACAGAAGCCAGTGCAAAAACAGCAGTGGCAGTGGAAAGGGCGCTGCTGCTTAACTCTCCGGTCCAGTAACCTCTGTCATTGCTTTCTGCGAGCAGCATCTGCTGCAGTCTGTTAATGGTCGATTCAATATCTTTCATGGAATATCCGCAAGATAACCCAGTGCAAGAAGTCCGTAATATGTGTATTCACAATCCACAGTGGGGTCAGCCCAGGTTCCGCTGAATCCGCCCAGAGGGTTCCACAGGCTGTCAAGAAAATCAAGATGCAGTTCGCGCCCAATATTTGTACTGTTACTGTATGAAAGTGCCTGAAGGGCAGTGGCAGTACTGAGAAGATCAGGCATATTTAAAGGGCTGTCACTCTTAAAGGCACAGAAGCCACCATTCCGGCTGGTGCGGTTCATCAGCCATTCGATAGCCTTTTCAGGCAGAGGGTATCCAAGCATATGATATGAACACAGGGCGGCTGCGGTTGAAGGTGTGGTTGATATGCTCCCTGCCTGTTCATTGGCAAAGCCTCCGTCATCCATTTCAAGCTTTTTAAGGCAGTTAATAATAGCTTCAGGGTCAGACACATTCGTATCAATATCCTGGGACATGGCAAGGGCCAGAAAACAGCCATAGAGATTGCCATGCATATCAGACTGATTGGTGCTGAAACCCCCGTCCGCGCACCTGAGTGCGTTCAGTCGCTGGATCACCCCATCCTTAAAGCCGGAATCTAGACTATACGGTGATATATCAGCCAGATTTCTGTATGATCGTGTGAGGCTTGAAAGATGGACCAGGTCTAGATAATGGCCGCGGTCAAAAGAATCCAGATATTTTTTTACCAGATCAACAGGCATACTGCAGTCAAGGGCAATCAATAGTTCAATACCGAATACAGTATAGTAAAGGTCGCTTTTATTGTCCCTGCCTTGAAAACCCCCGTCCTCACCCAGTTGCTCCATTACATACTTTCGAACAAGGTCTGTGGATTTATTCAAAAGTTGCGGGGCCCTGGTCAGGGCCTGAATCATGTCCTGTCTGAGAGTCATTACAGCATCCCATTAAATCAAAGTCACCGAATATCTTGCTGATTACACGGCGCAGAAGGCCCTTGAGTGCAGGATTATTCAGTTGCATCATTGTATCAATCGCCCGTGTCTTTGTTTGTTTCATCAAATCACGCACACATTTATCAATCTCAAGATCCTTAAAGACACCCATGATCCTGTCAAATTCAGTCTCTCTCACATCCGGCTCCTGCCATGCCCGCTGAAGCAGAATACGGGCATTGCCGCGTGCCTGTTCCGTGGCGAGTGCCATTACAATGGAAGGGCGCGTGAGCAGACGGCGCAGCTCTTCTCCGGGCGTAAGATAATCCTCAAGATCATCACGGATCTGGTAAGCTACACCCATGGCCTCACTGTACTGATGAAGAGAGTTTAATACGGAATCATCAACACCTGCCAGCATGGCACCCAGGGTCAGGGCAACATCAAAGGCCGGGGAGGTTTTTTTTCTGAAAATCTCCAGTACCTGATCAGAGGAAAGGCATCCGGGGTTTTGCGACCAGGTTAACTCCTCACCCTGGCCAAGGCACATGATACGGTGTGCATGGGCAGCGCTGTTAATCAGCGCTGCACGCAGTTCTGCGGGGGCATCAAGCTCTGAGAGAAGCTGATATCCCCAGCCGATTAGCAGGTCACCTGCGTTTAAGGCAACAGGGATTCCGTATTTTTCATGAAGGGTTTCCTTGCCATAGCGTATCTTATCTCCATCTTCTATGTCATCATGGATAAGGGATGCCTTGTGAAAACATTCCACAGCCACTGCTATCTTCTGGATGTTTCGCCCGGGGATTTTATTAAGAGGGTCAAGGGCAGAAACGGTGCATGCTGTTAAAAATGGCCGCCATCTTTTTCCGTCCTGGGCCATCCATTCTATTGCCAGGGACTCTGTTTGCGTGCCTTCCGGTTTTATAAGTAATTCCAGTGCCTCACTATTAAACCATGCATCAACTCTGGTGTATTCCTTTTTAAGATCGAGCCTGGGTATGGACGGGTTATCGGATATTTCATAAACAGCCTCCCACAGCCAGTCTGTATCAATTGCCGTATTTTTACACCCGTCATAAAGCAGGGGAACCGCTATCCCCGGTACAGCACCTGCCTCCATGTATGGAAAGACCTTTTCAAGTGTGGCGAGACAGCTTACCCCGATAATTGCCTCGATCTGACCGGTTTCAATGAGATTCATAACGATTGGCGAACCCTCGGCAATCAATACAGCATACCCCAGCTCCTCTGCCTGTCGTTTAAAATCATGTATGATGCATGATCCGCAGTGTTCACATATTAGACCGATGTCATCAATCTGTGCCCTGCAATCTTTTTGAGAACGCAGACACTGGGGCATGAGCAGCAGACGTTTGCTATAGGGTGTTGCTGCAATAGTTTCACGCCACAGACTATTGTTAATAAGGACTGCTGCAAAGTCAGCATATTGAGCTGACCATTTATGCTCCTTAAGCACGCAGGTTGCATGATGTTTCAGTTCATTGATCCCGAGCGGGGCGCAAAGTTTATTGTTCTGTACATAGTCGGTAACGATCTGGCGCAGCTCCTCCCGGTCCTCCAGTGTGGCTGGTACCTCTGTCTGGGTTGGCCGGGTGTTGTATATCAATGCAAGGCTGGAGTCGGTCATAAGCTTTCCTCCATTCTGTCAGTGAGCCCTTTTTCCTTTAATGACGGCATCTTTCTTGCCATTTTACGGAATGCCATTCTCCAGTTTGCTATCTCTGCACGGCCCATGGCCTGCAGGGTCATGCGCTTCAGCAAGGGTACTCCCCCGGCCCGCTGGTTGTCCCACATGAGCTTTGGGACTCGCCTGAAATTTATCTCATAGCAGGTACGGTATAGTTCAAGATGATCGGCACGCATGTTACTGATGGAAAAATTACCGGTAGAAACAATATCCTCTTTAAGGATCGGCTCATAAAATACCGGAAACACCACAAGCTCATGGCTTGTCAGCTCCTTTACCAGCCTGAGTGTAGCTGCAACATCAGAGGGCTCTTCACCCGGCAGCCCCAGGATAATACTTACTACCGGGAAAAAGCCGGTACGGGTTAATCTATCAACTGCTTCACGCACCATTTCAGGCCAGTCATCAGGAGAAAAGGGCGCTATCTTTCCGGGGCTGTTCGCTGCCACGAGGCTTCCGTTTGCGCTTTCAACGCCCATGTTTACCCAGAGATAGCGCGCAGGCTTTTCCCATGTTAAAAGACGCCTGATCTCCTTCAGTTCCTTCTCGTTTAGCTGTATGACACTTGTAACATTGGCGTGATCGATCTGCATAAAGGATAGACCCTTTAACTGTTTCATCTGCGTGAGAAGGCCTATAAGGGCATTGAAATCCGGCCTTACTGAGGAAGAACCGTACCGGAAAAAATCCTCGCTCCCGCTTACTACTGACCTTACTCCTGCTGACAGGTTTGTCTCAAGGTCTGCCATGATCAGGTCAGGGGAAAGATGTTTCATGCCCTTTTTCGACATGCTGCAGAACCGGCATCCCCGGCCGCATCCCCTTGAGAGTTCAATGATTCCCATCATTGATGCACCGCATATGGGTTGCACACGGTCTATCCCGATCCCCTGTGCAATGATGGGTGAATCTACTGCCCTGCCATCAAGAAGATCAATAATAAGCTCCGGCCCTGCTTCTTCAAAATAGCCATCATATATAATATCAATGCCAAGGTCTGCTGCTTCATCCGGGTAGGTCAGACATTGCCATGCCCCTGCCCCTCCAAACACAACCTTGAAATGGAGACGTTCTTTGGCTGCCTTAAGCATAAGGAGTGTTTCCCTTGTCCACTTCCTGGTATAGAGTTCACCGTTCCAGAAGGTGCTTGTGGTGGTATTGCTCATACCGTGACCGAGCGGATCACTTGAGCTGAAAAGCACAAGCTTTACCCATGGCCCGAGCAGATCAGGCAGCCGTTCCGGAGTGGTGCAGACAACATCGTCAGCAGTAAGACCTGCTGAGGCCCGGAGGGAAGATTCAATACGGCGAAGCCCGAGAGGGGCAGTATGTGCACGCCCCTCCACATCAGTATGTACCCCGGGGCTTATAAAATGACGCATCAGTGCCCCTGGAACCTGTGTGGTCTGCATGGTGGCAAAGATGCCCTCAAACAGGATACGGTAGCTTGCAGAAAGGGTGCGGTCTGCCACAAGGATAACAGAAGGTTTTAAGGTGCTTTTATTCATCCTGCTCCCCGGCCGAAGAGGCCTTTTTATGAATACGGTTTAAATCGGCAGGTGAAAGTGTCTGCAACACATCCATGGGGATATCGAGCTGTTTGTGTAGCATTTCCAGCATATTCCCCTGGGGCCTTGGTTCAGGAGAAAAACGCTGACCCTGACTGCCTCTGTTGCGCAGCATGGCATAGATGTCTTTCTCCTGCAAAAGATCAATCCTGGCCGAAGAAGGAGTGATCTTTGATTCGTCAACTTCATCCCCGTTTATGGGCGATTGATTTATCTTTGGAAATATAATTGCCCTTGCAGGGCAAACACGGGCACATGCAGGGCAGTTATTTTTACAGTTGTCAGGCTGGGTAACTCGTACATTTCCCTGACCGTCAACAGAGTAAACACCAAAAAGGCAGAAGTTAAAGCAGAGCTTGCAACCCCGGCAGCGGTCACGGTCTATTACAGGAAACCATGGTTCCCGGTCACCGCTGTATTTAATATAATCTATTGTACCTCCAGTTTCACCTGCGCTGCCCTTTTTTACTGCATCCATGATTTTATCTGGTTTAAGTGAGCGGCAATTAAGGGTCTTTACAGAACTGTCATCTGGAAGAGGTGCATCTGCCATATCAAACAGCCAGCGTACAGCCCTCTCATAACAGGCGATAATGGTGAGTTTTTGGCTCTGTGCCCATACCTTTAAAACAGGATCATGCCTTGCTACCATTCCGCACAGGTCATCAACCGCTATAACCTTTAAACCGGATTGATTGAGATCGTTTAAAATGTATTCACTGGATTCCAATGACACCAGGTCTCTGTGAATACATTTGCAGTAAATTATCAGATCATTTCCGGACATATAACTTCCTTAAAAATTACAGGTAAGACCTGTCTGTTCCCCTGTTTTTAATCCTCAAATCCTCGACTCCTCGAACCCTTGTGCCTTGAGCCTTGTGCCTTTTACCTGTTTTTTTATCCTTGACCCCTTGAACCCTTACTTTAAAACCACACACCTCATCTGCTTCTGATCCCGTAATATAAGTTTTCCGTCACTTAATGCAAGCGGGGCCCATGATTGTTTTGTGTCAAGCAGTTCTGCCTGCGCAAGCACCTTGAATCCTGCTGGGTTGGGTTCAATAAGGTATATTGTCTTCTCACCATCACTGCTTATAATCATGTCATCAACCAGAATGAACCCGCCCTTGTCAAAACCCGGGTTTTTTCCGGTTTCCCATTTGATATTACCTTTAAGATCCATGCATACAAAACCATCTCTTACATCATTATTGCTGCACTGACCATAAAGATGGCCTTTATACAGTATAGCGGGGTGTACATGGGTGCCAAACTTTTTCGAAGTCATTATCTCTTTAGCTGTATAGCTATCTCCTTTTTTTTCTATCTGAAAAAGAGCGCCCCCTGCCTTGTATCCGCCGGTTATAAAGAGTTGATTTTCATTGATCTGAGTAACATTGGGGATGGGTATAGCACACTGGAAACCTTCATAGACCCACAGACGTTTTCCATCTATTGGACTATACCCCATGACTGCACCCTTTGTTGAACCATCACGACTGCTGGCAGTTACCATGGTCAACTGGTCTTCACCATTGATTTTTACAAGTGCGGGTGAAACATACCCGACATTTCCGGGGAGCACAGGGGTTCTCCAGATAATGTTTCCATTTTGTTTGTCAAAGGCCACAATCCCTGTGCTTGGGGTTTGAGTAGCTACAATGACCTTGTCCCCGTATATAAGCGGATTTTGCGCAATTGCCCACGTTGGGAAATCGGCACCGCCAAAATCGGTCCAGATCTTCTTGCTCCAGATGGCTTTATGGGTATTCTTATCAACACAGTGGAAATTACCAAACAGGTCGCAGATATAAATCCTGTTACCCTCTATGGTAGGTACTGACCTTGATCCGTCAGAACTCACAGATCCAGGCGCCTCGTAACTGAATTGCCATTCCTCTTTTCCCGTGTTTATATCAAGACAGCGGAGTATGTTGGTTTTATCTTCAACCCGGTCATAAACATATACCTTGCCTTCACTCACAGCAGGCCCGCCAAACCCTTCACCAAGGGGGATTGTCCACAACACCTTTGGGCCTTCAGCAGGCCAAGATCTTAACAGCCCCTTTTCACCGGATACAGCGTTTCTGTCAGGGCCAAGGTACTGAGGCCAGTCAGAGGCTAAAACCGAATTAGTCGCGAGTAAGAAAGAAATGAATAGAATTGTTCTAATTATTTTCATGACCGATCTCCTTAGTTTAGTTGTTATGGTAAACAGGGATTTTCCTTGCTCCTTGAACCCCTTGTCCCGCAGTAGCCTCCGGCGAAGGCGGATGCGCCTTGCGCCACTTTTATATTCAATGTAAATACACGACTGATGCACAGCCGGTAATATTTCAAATATGAATATAATATATTTACATGCATTATATAGTCAATGAACAGATAGTCAATCCATGTTGAAACATATCCATTGAATCCTGTTTTATCACTTTTCTTTCTTCTCCTCTTTAGCCTTTAATTGTTAATTGCCTGTTATTTGCTCAGTTAAATACAGTAGCTGGCTGCGAAGCAGTATTTAATAGCTGAATTGTTCATCGATAATTGTTTACTGATCATTGATTATATCTAACAGTCTTTTTTCCCAATCTTGCCTGTCCGTCCGAAGCATTAAAGTTTTTGCGCCCGTCCTCCGCAGTAGCCTGCTACGGAGGATGGAAAGGCGGAAATCTTGAATCTTTAACTTTCCAATTAATTTTATATAATTAATTGGAAACCCCTTGCTTTTTCAACCCATTAGTCTTAAACCTAACTCATTATGTATTTTCGGTTATAATGATTTACTGCCTTAAGGTGCCACAGGCGCATTGCCTTAAAAATAGTAAGTGTATTTTTGATGTAATTCTCCGGATTGTCGAAGAACCTGACGTTATTTTTGTGAACCGGGGAAGCCAGTTGTCTTTGGTTTGTGATTTATTAAATCTGTCAATAATGAGGGTCTGTTTGGTTTTCATGGAAAAACACCTTTCAATTAACGACCTGGAAAAAACAGATTAAGCATTGATGATGGAATGGGTCTGTATGCCTGTGCTGGGTAAAAAAGTTAACCTGCTTAAAAAAAGGAGGATATATGAAAGCACTGGTCTTGCACGAAGTTAATAAGATTTCAATTGATGATATTGATATCAAAGAAGAGATGGGGCCTGAAGATGTTAAAATCGCCATGAAAGCAGTGGGGATTTGCGGCAGTGATATCCATTATTATAAAAACGGAAAGATTGGTGGTTTTGTTGTAAAAGAGCCTATGGTCCTGGGACATGAGGCGTCAGGAACAGTCATTGAGGCTGGGGCCAATGTAAAGGGATTAAAACCAGGAGACAGGGTGTGTATGGAGCCGGGTATCCCTGATTTAAGATCAAGGGCGACCATGCTTGGCATATATAATCTTGACCCGAAAGTCAGGTTCTGGGCCACGCCTCCAATACATGGCTGCCTCAGGGAGACAGTGGTACACCCTGCCATGTTTACCTTCAAGCTTCCTGATAATCTTGGATTTGATGAGGGCGCACTCATTGAACCGATGGCAATCGGACTCCATGCTGCCACCAAGGCGGGGATAAAGCCGGGTGATACTGCTCTGGTTACAGGCTGCGGAACCATAGGTCTTGTAACGGCCATATGTGCACTTTCTGCAGGGTGCAGCCGGGTTATTATTACCGATATTAAAGCTGAAAAACTTAAGCTTGCAAAAAAATATGGAATCATAACTATTCATGCAGCATCCGAATCTGTTTTAGAAACCGTAAAAGAGTTAACAGATGGCTGGGGAGTTGATGTTATTTTTGAGGCCACCGGGAATGAAAAGGTTATAGCAGATATCTTTACTCCCCTTCGTCCCGGCGGTACGGTTGTATTGATTGGTATGCCTGTAGACCCGGCACCCATTGATATTGTCGCTGCCCAGATCAAAGAGGCCTGTATTAAAAGCATATTTCGCTATGCACACATGTATCCGCGGGCGGTGGCCCTGGCAGCTTCAGGAAAGGTAGATCTGAAACCCCTGGTGACAGACAGGTTTTCATTTGGCGACAGCATTAAGGCATTTGAATACGCGGCAAACCCCAGACCGGATATGGTTAAAACTGTGATTGAGTTTTAATTGCAGAATATAACAGCAAAATAAATCCAGTGACATGGGTGAGGGATGTTTATAAAAACAAATCGTATCTTTTCGGGTATAATAAATTAATGCCATAAAGCGCTGATGCGTTTCATCATAAAAAAATAAAGTTTTTTATATTTTTATCGTCATTCCCGAGGAGACGGGAATCCAGTTGTTTTTGGCTTGTGATTATTGAAATCTGTCAATAATGAAAGTTTGACCTTGGTCTTACACTCATTGATAACTGTTTACTGATCATTGTTCATTGAAAACAATTTTGAATCTTGAATCAATATTCGGAGGAGCAACAATGTTAAAAACGGGCATCGGGTTAAGGTTTCCGGGAACCTGCGAAAAAGCATTCAACTTCTATAAATCCATATTCGGCGGGGAGTTTATAGATTTTATCAAAATCGGGGATGACCCTTATACCAAAGCCAACTCTCCTAAAGAAGAACACGGCAAAGTAGCATATGTAGCCTTACAATTAGGTAATGTCATTATAGGCGGGGATGACGCGCCTGAAGCCGATATAAAACAGTTATCTTCCGGCAATATGATGAGTATCGGTCTAATACCTGACAGTAAAGAAGAAGCTGACAGGATTTTCAAGGGACTGGCGAAGGGGGCCAGGGCAATTACGGAGATGACCGACTATCCCTGGGGGTATATCGGCAGTGTTTTGGACCAATACGGGGTTAACTGGGGGGTGTGGTACCAACCGCCGCAGCCCGAAAAATAATCTATTTCAGCGTCATTGCAATAATAGCTCCGGCAATAAGAGCCAAGGAGTTATTTACATATTTATGGACGTTTTGGCATTTGTAATTACTTGTCCGCCTCTGGCGGATTGGGAGATGTCAAGAGTCAAAGGCAGACTCCTTTTAACAAAAAGCTTTTGTGTTGTAATTCTCTTAATGGTGAAAAGGATATTTAAAATGCGGAATGCATTCTGCCTTAAAGTTTTGTTAGTTTCCTTATTGGTTGTTTTTTCTGACACTTCATGCACAAAAAACCGGCTGATTAGTAATTCTATGGAAAATGATAGTAATAAACCGGTTAAGCTTATCTCTTTAATAGGACGTGACCGCGAAGTTGTATTTACCCTGAACCCCATTCGGCTAGAGGAAGAAGGATTGACTGTAAAACAGCTTGAATTTGTCAGGAGACATCAATTTTATGAAGGCAATTATATCATTAATGTAGGAGAGAAAAGGATTGACCTGGCTAAAATTGCATCTGTGAAGATACGAGATCTTTATGCACCTCCTTTTGAGGTTACTCTTCCTGATGGTAGAAAAGTTTTAATATCTCCATTGGTGAAAAGAATTAAGGACTATGAAGTTACAGGCGAATATTTTGAACAGAATGTTCGTCGTATTCTAGCCGATCCTTTTGAAACAAATATATATGAGGCTATAGTCTTGAGTGGCATTTCGATTGCGGGAGGGCCTGGCCCTGCAAGTATTACAGAGAGTGGAGCAGAAATCAGTGGCGGTGAACCACTCAAAACTTTTGCTGATATAAAAATTTACGGTGAACCCGGGCCACAGGCTAAGGATCTTGAACATATGTGTAGAGTAAGGCATTGGGTTGATGAGGGAATCAAACTTGCAAATGGTGTATCAAGAGATATATTTGAGAAGGCTTTTGGGAAAGGCACTCCGGATGATGCCGCTCCAGATCCTGATTTTGGAATGCCGATTCCATCGTGGACATATTATTTGGAGAAAGGGAGGTTCCAGGCCTGGTTTGATGAGGAAACCAAAACAGTGGATGATATAGCTTTGGTGGTTAATAGTGATATGCCTTGGGGAAATGATCCTAATATAAGGAAACTCGCACGAGAATTTGCCGATACGGAGCGGGAGACAATAATAATATTCCTGAAAAAATTGTATGGACCGAAAGGCGTTGCTATCTCGGAAGACTTGAAGCAATTCTTAAAACAGTCTGCACGGGATATGGAATGGCGAGCTGAAGAGCTAAAGGTTATTTTGCAGAAATCGCAATAGAGCAGATGAATATGCCAGAGCCATATTCTAAATTTTGAATCAGGATTTTGGTGATTGATCATTGATCTTTAAAATCCCCTGCCAGCCTTCAGTCTGTTTTTCCAATCTTGCCTGTCCGTCCGAAGCATTAAAGTTTTTGCGAAGGCGGAAATCTTGAATCTTGAAAAATGAAATCGTATTTCTTCCTCACATTGATAATTGTTTACTGATAATTGGTCATCGAAATTTCTTGCTTTTTCAGACAATTAGTCTTAAACCTAACCCATTATATCTTTCCGAGTATAATAAAATTCAGTCATAAAGCGTCATTGCGCATCATATAAGATTTACGTTTTTTTTGTCGATCATTCCACAGCTTGCCTGTCCCGCCGAAGCTTGATCGCCTTCGCGAAGGAGCAACCGTGGAATCCAGTTGTTTTTGATTTATGATTTTGCAGGTCTGTCAACTATGTAGGCCTGACACCAATGCTTTTAAAAAAGTTATTTGATTATTTAAGGACGTTACACGTGTTCAAATAAACTAAAATCACTGCGGGGCCAGACTATGCATGCAAATAAATTAATTAATGATGGTACAGCAAGTATAAGAGGCGATCTACATCAGCTCTGGGTTGTTGTGGAAAAATGCTTTGAAATGCATAAATTTGAACAGAAAATCCTTATTGAAACACAGGGTGATGTAACAGGTGAAGATCAAATCGAAGTAAAGTTGTATACTGATAGTCTTACCGATAATCATTTATGTTTTTGGAAAACTCTTAATAATTGGCTACAAGATGATTTTAATCCATTAGATTACAATAATTTAATCTTGTTAACTACTCAACAATTTGGGCCTAATGCAAAAATAAAAAATTGGAACAATGAAACTCTAGAAGATCGTTATAAAATTATACAAGCCATATATAAACAAAATGGCGAAAAATATTTAAGGACAAAAGAGAAGGATAAAAATGCTCGACTTCCCAAATCATTAAAACTGCAAAAAAGTATTTTTTCAAAAGAAATTGAAAAGATAAATAGTGTCCTAAAACGTTTCTTTATTGAAGCTGTAGCACTGGATACGCCAAAACTATTCGAGAAAATTAAAGGGCAATACCTCAAAGGCGTAATAGAAGGTAAAAAAGATGATTTTATGTATTCATTATTTGGATACATAACTCAACCTAAAAATGATGAGACAAGTAGATGGGAAATTACATATACAGATTTTACCCAAAAAGTTTCAGAGTTGATAAGCGTATATGGATGGGATACAAAAATATTTCCCAAAATAACAAAATCCATTACTGATGGAGAGTGTGATGAACACGAACGAAATAGACTTTTTGTAAAAAAAATAATTGAGATAGAATACCAACAAGTTATCAGAAAAGCCATTGAACACTATCATATAACAATGCAAATTATAAATGATGAGTTTAAAAAATATTCAGTTCCCCCACAGCGAACAGAAGAATACTCGCAAAATTTGGTAGAACAATTTCAAACAAAATATCGACAAGCATTACGTAACAAAACGGATGTCATTAGGGATTCAAAAAATCTTTATGATGATATAACTGGTTGTACACCACAACAGTTTATTAATTTTGACTTGACACCAATTTCCTTTCGCAACGGTTTACTACATGCTGAAATGGATAATATGGAAAAGGGACTTAAATGGAGGCTTGAAGAAGATGAGTGAAGCAATTAGGCATCTAAATATTCTTTATAGTAATCCATTTATATTTAGCCCTGTTTTATTTTCATTTTATAATGAGATAAAAAATATAGATCGTAATATTCTACTATCTTACTTAATTTTACCATTGTCGCTTTACCCTGAATCTAAGAAGTATTTAATAGGCAAAAAGCATCCACGAAGTTCTTTACGAATTCTTGCTAAAGAACATCGGAGGTTATACGGTCTACAAGAACGTATTAAAGAATACAAAGATTTAACAAATTCTACCCTTCAATACTGCATAAATATTGGCGTTTTATCAATAAATTCAAATCAATCAATTCAGATAGAAGGACGATTGCCAGAGAGAATTATTTCACCACCTGATTCTTGCAAAGCAGCTAGACGACTTGCTGAGTTTATGAGCAATTTTGATGTTGCAACATCATACCGAATGTTAGGAGTGAAGCAGCTATGAGAACATTTGTTAAATATATTGGCGTTACAGACAAGAATGATAATGTTCATGCTGTAACTTTAAAAACTGGAGTGAACATCATTACCGGAAGATCATCTACTGGCAAAAGTGCACTTATAGAAATTTTTGATTTTTGTTTTGGAAGTAGTGATTTTACTGTTCCTGAAGGAGTCATCACGGAGTGTGCAAAGATCTATTTTGTTGTTATCCAGGTAGGTGATGCATGGCTTGTTCTTGCAAGGCAAAGCAGTAATGAGCAGCATGGGTTTATAAAAATGGAAACTGATGATTCTGTTATTCAAACGAAGGATAGCTTTATTAGTGAATATTTTGAGGATGAATATTTTGTTCCAATGGGGGATTTTAAAAAAATACTACGTTCATATTTTGGTCAAAATATACAGATAACAGATATAGATGAAAGTGTAGAAGAAAGGAACTATCGTGGTAACAGAAAAAAATCGACACCATCCATACGTAGTTTTACATCATACATGCTACAGCATCAAAATCTGATTGCCAATAAACATGCAATTTTTTATCGATTCGATGAAAAAGAAAAACGGGAGCAAACAATTGATCATTTTAAAGTATTTGTTGGTTTTGCAGGTCAAGAGTATTTTTTAAAATTGCAGGAGCTTGAAATACTCAGAAATGAAGAACGTAAATTGTCTCTCCAAATTCCCAGACAATCTGAAATTAAAGATAAAAAGAAAATGCAAATATCTGAAGCATTAAAAGAATATACCGCAATAAGTGGAAAATCACTAAATATCGGTAATTTGGATGTTGTTGTATCAGGTCCACAAATAGCTTTAGATAAAATTAGATCTCATAGGACAGAAGTAGTTTCTACTTCTGATGAACACGCAAAACTTAAAGCTGACAGTGAACGAAAACTATCTGAATTAACTGCTAAATACCGTAAACAACAAAATATAATAAAAGACATTGAGTCGTCTATTCAATTTGCAGAAAACTATCACCAAATAACAGGAAGCATAGATGTCCCAGATAGCGCAAAAATACACGCCTCTCAATGCCCGTTCTGTAAAAGCTATTACGACTCTATTGAACAGCAAGCGAATAATTTATCCTCTGCAATAAACTGGCTTAACGAAGAAATGGAAAAATCATATTATTCACTTGAGTCATTTCGAGAAGATTTATTACACGCTAAGGAAGAGCTACAAGATATAAATAGCCTAATTAAATCTGAGCAAACTCTAATAAATCAGATGGAGAAACAAATTAAAGATCTTGAACGATATAAAACACAACATGAGCTAGCAATAAAAGTTAAACTTAAGATTGAGTCGTATCTTGAAGAGTTACTTGAAAAGCCAACGCAAGAACTAGAAGAGAGGCTTAATGAGATTAAAACACAAATCAAAGATATTAATAAACTTCTAAAAGATAAATATAATGTTGATATGAAAATGAAAGAGGCTGAAACCAAGATCGCAAAATATATGGCTGAAATTGCTTCTTCTCTCGACTTTGAAGATTCATACAAACCAGTAAAATTAAAATTTTCACTTGATACATTTGATCTGTGGAATGAGAAAGGTGATAAAAAAATATTTTTACGCTCTATGGGTAGTGGGGCAAACTGGTTATCATGCCACATAAGTTTATTTCTTGGTTTGAATAACTTATTTTGTGAGTTAGATGAACAATGCGCAATTCCTACTACTATGTTTTTTGATCAACCCAGCCAAGTTTATTTCCCTAGTGTATTAGATTCTGAGGAAGTGTTTTCTGCTGAAGATATTGCAAAAAAAGAAGGACAATCAAGAACTAGAGACCTTGATGATGATATAAAAGCTGTAACAGAACTATATTCAGAATTTGTGAGGTATTGCTATAGAACCAAGGAAAGTACAGGTATTGAGCCCCAGTTAATAATTACAGACCACGCAGACAATCTTGATCTTGCAGACGGAATTAAGTTTGAAACATTTGTTCGTGCAAGATGGCGAGCAGAAGGAGCGGGATTTATACAAAGATAGTATGTAGGTTAGGTTAATAACCAGAAGCCTTTTAATTGAGCTTGTTGAGTTGCCAACCCACGTTATTTTTTCCTAACTTGATTAGGATAAAGATTCTTGAGATATGAGAACCTTGTTAAAAATATCGATATCACAACTTTATATTAAAAATAGATGTCATAAGCTTAAATTTACTTCGGAGAATTAATAATGAATAAGAAAACTAAAGCCCATTGCAATGAGTGCCTTGGTTCACGTAACCATGAAATACTTTTCACAGAAAAGTCATCTTGGTTTTTAGAAGATTATGGTTTTAGCGGGAATGATACGTATGAAATGCTCAAGTGTGGAGGTTGTGACAATATCATTTTACGGCATACTTCATTATTCTCGGAAAATCCAGAACCTTCTGTTTATTTCTATCCTCCTGCAATGTCTAGGAAGGAGCCAAAATGGTTAAATGATATGTCTGGCAAAAATGCTCATCTTGCAAAGCAACTCCTAAAAGAAATTTATGTCGGTTTACAAAATAATGCGAAGTTGATAGCAACCATGGGAATTAGGTCACTTTTGGAATATGCCATGATTAATTCAGTTGGAGATCAAGGTACCTTCGGCAGGAATCTTTCAGAATTCGCAAACAAAGGTTTTATTTCGAATAAACAGAGGGATATTTTAAGTGCAGTACTTGAAGCGGGGCATGCTACGACTCATCGTGCATTCAATCCTTCTGAAAAGGATCTTGATACATGTATAGACATTACTGAACATGTTATGCAAACAGTATATGTGCATCCTGAGAAAGCAGCTGAATTAAAAAAGCGAATTCCTAAACGAAAATAGAGTGGGACGCTCGTTAATAATTTAATTGGCAAACGACCTTTGGCTTGGACCGACTCTGGAAATCAAAACCGGGTGCACCTCCGGGAATGATCGTGAACCTGGTGACAATGGAAATCTTCGGAATCAGGAATGGTTTGATATGGAATCGGTTATAGGGTTTAATCAAGTTTAGAGGAACGATGTTAAACAGTATAATAACTCAAAGGATATTGAATTATTGGACACAGTCCTACTTTCCACTTTCCATTGAATAATAAAGCTTGGAGAAAACACTATGATTAAGAAACAATATATCAGGGCTGCGATCATTATTCTTTTATTATTCATCTACTGCTTTTCAAGCTATGCACAAAAACCAGTCGATGCGGCTATTGCAGAAGATGCCTTAGTAATTCCTGAGGGGGTTAGGTATAAAAAGGCTTCCGACAAAACCAATGATGAGGCCAAACAAATACTCAATAAGCTTTTCTCGCACGAGGCTACAGATCAGGATGTTCTGTCTCTTGTTGAAAATAAAGCCCTCGTCTGTGGGCCCGGCCTTTGGCGAGATATTAAAGGTGACAGTGCCATGTCTAAAATTGAAACTGGTATAGTCTCCTTTGAGGTGCCAGTTCTGGATGGTGCAGGAAAGATCACCCGTATTGATAAGTATGAGGGGAAGCTTTTTCAATCTGCAGACGAAGTATTGCTATTCTGGAAAGCATTTTCAAATAAAAATGACCTCACAGGGTTCCGTATCAGGAAGTTGAACCCAGTTGAACTAAAGATTTTCTGGGCAATGATCCCATTTGACATAACAGAGCCGTTATTCATTCTTGAGTCCAAGGAACATAAACTGCTTACCGTTTTCGAATCGCCAGACAAACTGAAGGTTTCGTGGATAGATGACTACCAGCACTTGAGTACAGAAAAATGAGTCTCCCGACATCTAAATCAAAGCGATGCGATAAAACTCTGCACCCGATATTAAAGCGTTAAATGGGACAGACATCTGCTTAAGTTACTTTTGAAATTGATCATCATTAATTGTGATAGTAAGGAGAAAGAAAAAATGGAAAAGGCAAAATTGGAAAAATTGTTTGTGGATCGTGGATTTTCTGAGTT
>CAZCMD010000061.1:0-24581 GCA_964499695.1 uncultured Desulfatiglans sp. | reverse complement strand
TCCGAATAGCTCATGAAAATAAAAGCGGTGAGTGTCAAGCCTACACTTCTCATAGAAAAGCATTTATGATTTTTTAGTAGGGTATGAGCATAAATCAGTAGCTCACTTCAAAAAAGCAGTAATAACATGGAGGGCGTGAAGGTTTTTAACCTAATAGATCTCATCAAGGTTTACTGCTTCAAAAGCTGGCATGGGTTCAAGGGTGAAAATTTCGTCAGGGATATCTTTATTGAATACCACCTTTTTTCTTTTTAGCGTCATATCCCTGTTTTCCTTTTTATCTTCAAGAAGGGTGTTCGCGGCATAACTGAT
Source organism: uncultured Desulfatiglans sp. (assembly GCA_964499695.1). Taxonomy (GTDB): domain Bacteria; phylum Desulfobacterota; class DSM-4660; order Desulfatiglandales; family HGW-15; genus JAAZBV01. The sequence continues at coordinate 24,269 of CAZCMD010000061.1, read as the reverse complement.
ATCTTCTGCCATAATAAAATCGTTGAAAACCATGACGGAGGATCCGGGAGAAAAGATAACCGTCTCTTCTATCTCTTTTTCAGGCGAGACCGTTATTGTACCAATAATTTCCCCGTCATGTCCCTCAATGCTTATGACCCCTACCTTATCTTCATTTATGCGGTATACATCAGAATATTTCGGATAGCCCCTTAAAAATGACCAGATCATATCCGGTGAACAATCCATCTCGGGTAAAAATCCGGACAAATTTTCCGATGTAAATTTACCCTCATATTGTTTCTTTTCCATAAAATCAATGATCGATAATCTCTCATCCCTTATCAACAGATAAAAAAGCGGTTTTCCCCAGGAGTGTGATATCTCCATCTTGAGTGTCAGCGGCTCTTTTTTTGCGGCTATAAAAATTTCTGCTGATCTGTCGAGTATCCATCCTTTCATGGATATTTGCCCGGTGAGATAAAATTCAGAGACCATCTGTTCCTGTGCCCTTGCATGATCCATAATGTTTTTTATCTCTTCACCGGACAGTAAGACTTTCGGGCCAGCGGGTTTAAGGAAGGCACAACCGGAGAGTAGAAAGGCGATCACAATCAATATGAGCGCCGGCATCAGGAATATTTTTAGAAACCTGTCATATGCCTTTGGCAAGAAAGATCTGGATATGGGCGCTTCCGGCATAGATGTTATTCCAGCTTCTTTTTCACATCTTCTATTTTTTTATTGATGGCATCCGGGTCCTGATGTTTGAGTTCAAGTGCCTTCTGATAAATCTCAAGGGCAGCTTTGTAGTTATCGAGCCTCATATAGGCATCACCCAGATGTTCCGCTATGGTTGGGTCTCCCCCTTCAATAAGTGAGAATGCCTTATTAAGGGATTCCAGCGCACTTTTATAATCGCCCTTTTGAAAATATGCCCAGCCAAGGCTGTCAACATAATAACCGTTGTCAGGCTTGATGCTGATGGCCTTCTGTATAAGTTCAAGGGCCTCATCAAGGTTGATCCCTTTTTCTGCATAGGTGTAGCCAATATAGTTCATGGCATCCGCATTGTTCGGGTCAAGCTCAAGTACCTTTTTCATCTGTGCAATGGACTCGTCCTTGTTTTCATTCCTGTCCAGAAGGGTGCCAAGACGGTAATTCAGATCAACATTGTTGCTGTCAACAGTAAGCCCTTCATCCAGGGTTTCACGCGCCTTTACATAATCCTCCTTTGATTCATATATGGATGAGAGGAGTGTATAAAGATCAATTTCATCTCTTTTATATTCTATCCCCTTCCTCAGGATATCTATGGCCTCATCTGATTTATCCATTTTGTTAAGGATATAGGCTATATGTAACCTGGCGTTTATAAAAAGTTCATTTCCCTCCTGGATCATCCTGAAGTGATAGAGTGCCTCCTCCTGCTGACTATTCTGTTCATAGGCAAGTGCCAGATAGTATCGGGATTTCTGGTCATCAGGCCAGGCGGTTACTATCATATCAAGCTCTTTTATTGATTCGGCAAGCCTTCCGTTCTGAAGATAAAAAAGCCCTATTGCCTGACGGCTCTGGTCTCCTGGGGAGGAGTTCTCTTTTATCTCATCCATCATTGATGCGATATCATCCTTTTTCCCGAGGAGTTCATATATACCGAGGAGTCGTTCTCTTGCGATCCTGTTTGTGGGGTCTATTTTTAAAAGGCCCTGATAGCTTTTTGCTGCGTCTTCAAGCTTTCCCTGTATATAGTACAGCCCTGCAAGATCAAAGAGGGCAGGTTCCAGTAATTCGTTTATTGAGAGGGCGGCCTGGTATTCCTTTTCGGCCATCTCAAAATTATTCATTGCCTGATAGATCTTCCCCTTGTAGTAATGAGCAAAAAACATCTCAGGGTCTTCTTCTGTAATGGTATTCAGTTGGACCATTGCCTCATCAAGCATCCCTGCCCTGGCAAGGATTGTGGAATACGCCATCCTGACCCTCTGGTTTTTTGGGTCAAGGGTAATGATCTCCTTGTACTGTTCTATAGCTTTTGCAGTATCCCCCTTCATGCTGTAAATGTCAGCTATCAGAAATCTGATTTCAGGATCCTTCGGGTTTATCTTCAGGCTTTCTTCAGCATACTGCAGCGCCAGTTCAGGGTTCTTTGTCTCGCTTAAAAGGAGGGCCATCCTTTTTTTGAGGAAGCCTGACTCAGGGTCATACTCCATTACCTTCTTAAGGTTATCTATGGCCGTATTGTAATCGCCATTTGAAATGTTTATGGTTGAAAGAATAAAATTCATATATGCCAGTTGTTTTTTGTCAGGGGTTTTTATTGCAGTCTCAGCGTATTTAAGGTCAAAGACCTCCGGGTCTGTTGAAATTGTTTCAGGTACAACCTTTATCGCCTTGCCAGATTCAGTAAATGTGAGAGGCCCGGACAGAACAGGATTGGTCTCCATTGTACAGGCAAAGGACGGGATGACCGATAAAGAGGCAAAAAGAGAGAGGGTTATTACCTGTTTTTTAAAAAAGACTGCTTTAACTTTATGAAAGATGATCATGAAAAATCCTATTTTATAAAATCAGAGTATTGTTCATCAAAGTCGGGGATCTCCTCTGACAGCCAGTGTTTAATATTGGTTACTATCCTTGCCTGTATCTGCCGCACCCGCTCCCTTGAAATATTGTATTTATCCCCCAATTCCTGAAGGGTAGCCGGGTTATCAGTCATTATGCGGTTTTCAAAGATATCAAGCTCCTTTCCCTTGAGCCTTTTCCTGTATTCTTCAAGTTTATTGAGAAGCACTGTGCGGCCCTGCATTTCAGCGAGCTGATCATCCGTGTCCAGTCTTTCATCCGGCAGAAAAGAGCTGTACTCTTCCTTTCCACCCTCACCCACAGGGGCATTGATACTCACCTCGCCACTCCCGAGCCGCTGGGTCATCTCTTCAATATCCGCTTCCTTTACACTCAGGCGTTCCGCAAGCAGCCTGGTCTCCGGCATCATACCCTGTGAAAGTATCTTTTCCCTTTCCTTTGCAAGGTTGTAAAACAGCTTTCTCTGGGTCTGGGTTGTGCCTATCTTTACAAGCTTCCAGTTTTTCATGATAAAGGAGAGCATATATGCCTTTATCCAGTAAGATGAGTAGTATGAGAATTTGATGCCCCGGTATGGATCAAATTTTCTTACGGCCTGAATAAGGCCCAGGTTACCCTCCTGGATCAGGTCAAGAAGACTTTTTGTCCAGTACCTGTGAAAATCCATAGCAATCTTAACAACAAGCCTGAGGTTTGAGGTAATAAGCCTGTAAGCTGCATCCTCGTCATTATTCTCCCTGACCCTTATGGCTAGTTCTGTTTCCTCCTCCTTTGTGAGGAGTCTGTATTTCTTAATTTCATAAAGGTACAGTTGAAGGGGATCATAGGGAACAAGCGACCTTTCCTCGCTTGGTATTGCAAGGCTCAGATCCAGGGTTCCCTCTTCTTCCTGTTCGTGTTCGATTTTATCCTGAGTCATATTTATATCCTTTAAATCCATTACCGGGATTCAATATAGCCGTTACCGGGCTTATATTTTTTTACCCCCAGAAGATTAACAGCCGGTTCAGGAGACAGATACCTTCATGTAACGTTTTTTCCCGGCCCTTAAGAGCATAATGCCATCCGTTGCACTTTTCAGGTCTATGATCTGGTCAAAGGCTTCGATCTTTTCATTATTGATATACCCGCCACCCTGCATGATGAGGCGGCGCGCATCCGATCTTGTGTTGCACAGGCCGGCCTGTTCAAACAGTATAAAGGCCGGGATACCCTTTTCCATATCGGCCTTATTAACCTGGTATTCCGGCACAGAATCAGAGATACCCTGGTCTCCATTTCCAAAAAGCTCCCTAGCTGCATTCCTGGCCTTTTGGGCCTCATTTTCGCCGTGGCATATCTTTGTAGCCTCAAAGGCAAGTATCTCCTTTGCCTGTCTGATATCCGCCCCTTCAAGCCTTCCAAGCCTTACTGCCTCATCGACCGGAAGGAATGTAAAAAGCAGGAGAAATTTTTTAATATCTGCATCTTCCTGATTGATCCAGTACTGGTAATATTCATAGGGGCTGGTAAGCTCAGGGTCAAGCCATACTGCTCCCTTGGCGGTCTTGCCCATTTTTGCGCCGGAGGCAGTAGTAACAAGAGGGAAGGTAATACAGTGGGCTGTGTCCCTTTCGAGCCTCCTTATAAGGTCTGTACCGGCAACGATGTTACCCCACTGGTCGCTTCCTCCCATCTGTAGCCTGCAATCATAATGCTTGAACAGGTGCCAGAAATCATACGCCTGAAGGAGCATGTAATTAAATTCAATAAAGCTTAAGCCTGTTTCCAGACGCATCTTGTAACTTTCAGCGGTCAGCATCCTGTTTACGCTGAAATGCCTGCCGAAGTCCCTTAAAAAGTCGATGTAATTAAGTGGAGTAAGCCAGTCTGCATTATTTACCATCAGTGCCTTGCCGCTGTTAAAATCAAGAAAACGGGAGAGCTGTCTCTTTATACATTCTGCGTTTTGATCAATCTGCTCCCTTGTCATGATGGGCCGCATCTCTGTCTTGCCGCTCGGGTCGCCAACAAGGGTTGTTCCACCGCCTACAACCGCAATGGGCCTGTGGCCCGCCTGCTGCATATGGGTAAGGGCCATGACAGGAAGCAGGTGCCCTATATGCAGGCTCTTTCCAGTAGGGTCAAACCCTACATAACATGTCACAGGTTTTTTGAATAATTCCCTCAGTTCACTTTCATCAGTATGCTGTTCAATGAAACCTCTTTCCTTTAATATATCAAATATCTCTTTCACTTTTATTCTTCCCATTTAGTCTGAAAATCATCAGGAAACCTTAATTTTTTTACCTCGCCGGCCTCCCCGAGATTATTAATTGTCTTGTCATTAAATTTAAATTCTATACCGGCAGCATTACCTACCGTTACATCAAATCCCCTTTCCGCTGTCCATGAGTGTGTTGCACCCGGCTGGAATATATATTCCTTTGGTGCGCTATCATCCGCTATTATCTTTACCCATGTCCTTTCACTTACGGTCGCAGTAAGCGCCTTCCCGGTTACGGTCTGTGTATCCGGGGAGCTTAATGCAGTTGGAGCCGCCCCTGTTTCTTCAATCGGAGGATTCTCCGGTGAAGGCAACACATCAGCAGTGGTAGGTTGCACAGCCTGATCTGGCTGGGGCGCTGTGGTTTCAGGCGGAGTGTCTCCTGCCATTTGATCAGTCCGGGCCGTTGTTCCACCCCCTGCCTCATCCTGTGCCACCGGTTTATTTTCAGTGCCAGGGGTAGTCCCTGTCGTTTCTGTTACAGGCTCAACTTCGACCTGAACAGGCGTATCCATTTCAACTCCCGGCTGGACTTCTGCTACAGGTTCAGTAACGGCTGCGGGCTCACTGGCAGGCTGAGGTGTATCAACAGCATTATCAACCTTGAAATGCATCCTTAAAAGGTAAATTGCTGCGGCAATAAGTAACAGCAGTACAATAATATAATATATGCCTTTTCCACCTTTGGTCTTGTGCATCAAAGGCTTGGGGCTCTCTTCCCCTTTTGAAGGCATGCACTTGTCAAAAAGTTTCAGGGCCTTTCTGGTATCATACCCTATGGCAACAGTATAGGAACGGATAAACCCCTTAATAAACACCCTTGCAGGAAGCTTTTCCCATTCCTCATTTTCAAGGGCATCAATCAACTGCTCCCTGATTTTTATGATCTCTGACAGACGCCGTATGGATATCCCCTTTTTTTCCCTTTCACTCCTGAGAAGTGCGCCGATACGGATCTCTTCACTGTTGTTGTTTTCAAGATTGTTATCTTTATCCATCTCTTTTAGTTCCGTTAAAAATCTTTTGATTACAAAAACCCTGTTACAACATCTTTTTCACATAGCTGCTTTTCATAAGTGAGGATGTATATTCATTATAACGTTTTTCCATTTCATTATTGTAGAGGGCCTCATGTATCTCCTCTTTCACATCCTCAAGGGGTGTATAATTTGTCTCAACCTTTTTGATCAGCTTGACAATCTGTATCCTGTTCCCCATATCCACCGGCTTGCTTACCTCGCCATCCTTAAGGTAGTTGATCACTTCAAGTATCTTCGGATCAACATCGGTCAGGTTAATGGTTCCAAGGTCGCCTCCATCTTTTGCTCCAGGGCCGTTTGAAAACTCCTTTGCCAGTTCTTCAAATTTTTCTCCCCTGGAAATCCTTTCAATAATGGCTTCCCCCTTTTTCTTTAGTTCATCAAGCTCAGCCTGAGAGTCCTGTTTATCAGGCACAAGAAATATGCTTGCAATATGTGCAGTGCCGGGCTTTTCATAAGTCTTTTTGTTTGATTCATAATAGGCGGCTATCTGTTCTTCGGTTATTATCAGTTTTTCCCGGATTTCTCTTTCAACCAGATTACGACGTTCAAGATCATCCTTTACCTTTCCCCTGAATTTTTCATAGGTAATGCCTTCATGTTTAAGCTGTTCAACAAGATCCTCCTGAGTCAGCTTGTTATTCTGCTTGACATACTCAATGTAGTTATCGATATCTTCTGCGGTTATCTCTATCTCGAGTTCCTTTACCTTTTCCTTCAGCATCCTTTCTTCTATGATAAGGTCCAGGATCTCTTCCCTGGTTTTGAAGAACTGCTGTTCATCGGCAGATTGCAGTTCCTCGCTTGTCTTCCCGGTCAGTTCTTCTATCCTGTTGTTCAATTCATACAGGGTTATTACATCATCATTCACAAATGCTACAGCCCTGTTGCCTGTTTCAGCGGACACCACTTGTGCCAGTAATAATAATGAAAAAACTACCGAAGATATAGTAATTCTCATCGCCTTTTATTCCTCCATTTTCATATCAGCAAGTATCTGCCTTTCCTTAATGCTTACAGGAAATTGCATTTTAAGGTTATCAAGCCAATTTGTATACATTATTTCTCTTCTTTCCATAGTAATTTTTGACTCTATTTCCTTAATTGTCTCGGGGAATGGCCTTATACCCTCTTCTTTAAAGTTAAGGAGCTCAAAAATATGAAAGCCATAGGGGGATTCAATCACCCTGCTTACCTCTCCCTGCCTGAGAGAAAAAACGACCTTTTCTATAACCTCATCAAGCTCTCCCCTGGCAAACCACCCGAGGATACCGCCATTTTCAGCATCAGGGGCCTTTGAATATCTTTTTGCCAGGTCAGCCATCTTTTCCCCTTTATTCATGAGGCTGATGACCTTATCCATTTCTTCTCTTGTCCTGGTAACGATCTGTCTTATCTGGATCCTCTGAGGCTCCCTGAAATCATCCTGATGGCCTTCATAATAGCTCTTTACCTCGTCAAGCGTTACCCTTTTCATATTGGAAGAAAGGGCCATATCTACTATCTTTTTAATAAGCAGCTCATCGTGCAGATTTTTTTCCCACTCCCTGATATCTATATATCTCTTTAACAATACCTCATTCAGCATCTCTCCGGGATAATCCTTCCTGACATCATCAACAGCAGCAGAAAGCTCATCTGCGGATACTGTTATGTCCTTTTTTCTGCCGTATTCCAGGATCAGTCTTCTTTCAACAATCCTGTTTAATATGGATTTAATCCCCTCTTTTATCTCCTTGTCTGAAACCCCCATATCATACTTGATGCGCTCTATTTCATTACGCATCTCTTTTCTGTTTATAGCCGTCTCTCCAACGGTTAAAACGGTCTCTTCCTCTGCCGGGCCAAACCCGCATGAAAAAAAACAGAGGATAAAAGAAACAAGGAGAAAATATAAATAACGATACAGATTAAACACCATCCCTTCAGGTATGTTGACTCTGCCTAACTGCTTAAAATACCCGCAAATTCCAGAATTTTATAAACTAACAGGTCAGGTGAAAAATGCAAGAAATAAATTGCCGTAAGCCCTTTTGGCAGGATGTTATTTTTTCAGATATAAATACTCAAAAAATTTGATTATTCATCTCTTTTGTACTATTGATATGGGAAATCACGCAAATTTTTACTGTAGAAAAAACTCCAAACCGGGCTGTATCTGTGGTCATTATTACCATTCATAGGCTGCAATGGCTACTTACCGGGCAGAAGGTATACCGGCTTTTTTGTATTCAGGCTATAACCTTCTGAATAAACTGGACAAATATGATAGCGTATTTTTCGGCACAATAAATGCTTACTCAACCAATATATTTATAAAAAAAGCGAATTTTCATGAAACCTTTTTCAAGGTTTTAAAGTATACATTAATTAAACAGGATGATCAGGAGTTATCATATGAATACCAGAGAGAGGGATATTTCAATAAATATCGAGAAGGTAAGGCATGTTTATAAGGGTGGAAACGCTGCCATCAACGGAATAAGTCTGGATATCCATACCGGGCTTTTCGGTCTGCTGGGCCCTAACGGTGCAGGAAAAAGCACACTCATGCGTATTATTTGCAGTCTTCTTGTACCTACAGAGGGGCATGTCACAGTGGGAGGATATGATGTGGTAAAGGAACGCAGGCGTTTAAGGAGGCTATTGGGGTACCTTCCCCAGGATTTCAATGCCTGGCGGCTTCACAGGGTGGAAGAGGTGCTTGAGACACTGGCCATTTTATCCGGCCTTAAGAACAATTCTGAAAGAAGGAGCAGGGTTGCGGAGATACTCGAACTTGTTGGTCTCCTCGATGTCTCCCATAGAAAGGTAAAAAGCCTTTCCGGTGGTATGGTAAGGAGGCTCGGTGTTGCCCAGGCCCTTATACATGACCCAAAGATATTGATTGTTGATGAACCCACAGTCGGGCTTGACCCTGAAGAGCGCATACATTTCAGGCAACTTATGGCGAAACTCGGTAAAGAGAGGATAATTATACTTTCCACCCACATTGTAGGTGATCTGGGTGCAGGGTGCCATGACCTTGCCCTTATTGACCGGGGCAGGATGGAGTTCAGGGGCAGCCCTGAAAAACTGGTAGAGAAGGCAAAGGGGTTTGTATTTGAGATGCACCTGGATGGCAGCAGGACCGAAGTTGCTGATCAATATGAGATCGTATCCCAGGAACAGAAGCTGGGTCGAACCATCATCAGGGCAGTATCCAGGATGGGAGAGATCCCGGAGGGCGCAGTCCCGGTTGAAAGCCCGACACTTGAGGAGGCCTATCTCGCATTTATGGCCTCAAACAGTGTGAAACAGGCGGTAAAAGGTGGGGAGGTGCAATCATGATGAATATAAAATCAATTCTATCCATAGCGCGGGCTGAAACACTTGTAATAAGGCGTCTCGCACGTTACTGGCTCTTTCTGGCCATCTCATTCCTTTTTGTATTTATTGCATTTCTCTACTACTCGGCGCTTCATGGCCTTTATTCGTCCCATTCAGCAACTGTAGGCTTACTAAGCCCCAGATTCCTTGTGACTTCAATCGCCGGCGTATTGTACCTGGTGATATACTCTATCGGGGTGATATTTCTTGCCTTTGATGTCAGGGCAAGGGACCTGAGGGAAAGGATGCATGAGGTGCTTGACTCAAGGCCATACAGCAATCTGGAGCTTGTTATCGGCAGGTTCCTGGGTGTCCTGATACCTGCATGGTTACCCATGCTTTTCCTTATAGTGATGATCCAACTGGTGGGATTTCTCTTAAAGACAAGCGGTATGCCCATTGGCGAGCCAGCTCAGATAACATCCCTCCTTTCATTTGTGTTTCTGATAGGGCTCCCCTCATTCGCATTTATTATCTCGATTGTCTTTCTTGTAACCCTTCTTGTAAGGAACAGGCTGGTTTCCTCTATAATACTTTTGCTCCTGATAGCGGGCAGCTTCGTGGGGATGTATTTTTTACCTGTCTACAAGGCACGGGTATTAGATTTTCTTGGATTAATGCAGTCAGGCTATCCCTCTGATCTTACAGCATCGTTTATGCCCCTTACCGGGATTATACACCGCGCTGCCACCCTTCTTGCCACCCTTGGAATCCTTGGCATATGTGCAGCAGTGCACCCCCGTCTTGATGACGGATCACGCGGGAAAATAGGTTTTATTGGTGCAATAGTAGTGGCAATTGCAGCGGTTATAATAGGGGGCATATTATATAGCCATATGAAGGATATGAAAAACCAGGAGAGATGGCTTGCAGCACAGATGGAATATCCCAAAACCCCTGTGCCTGACATTACAAAGATTTCTTGCAGGGTAGAGCTATCACCCGGAAAAGAACTTAACCTTGATATTAAAATAGCATTCAGGGCGCCTATCGAGGGGCCAATAAAAAATGCCCTGTTTACCCTTAACCCGGGGCAGAGGATAGTTGAACTCCTTGATAGTTCCGGTAAACCATTAAGCTATAAGCATGAAGAGGGGATACTTGATATCACCATGCCTGATACCCTTTCACAGGGGGAAGAGACTTTAATATCCATCAAAACAGAAGGTAAGCCTGATAAACACTTTGCATATCTTAAAAGCGCTGTTAATCCTCTTAAGCTTAAGTCAAAAAATTCCAATACCACCCTTCTTGGTAATGAAAACTATGTGTTTGACAGGAATTTTGTAGCCCTTATGCCTGCTATCCGGTGGTTACCCCTGTCGGGTGTAGAGAACAGCATGGAAAACCAGCAGAACAACCGCGTGGATTTTTTTAATCTGGATATGACTGTTGGCGTGCCAAAGGGGTGGCTTGTTGCAGGGCCTGGAAGACGCAACAAGGCAGGCGAAGATAAGAGGTTTGACCTGTACCGGTTTACGCCTCCCTCTGTTGTGCCGGAGGTGGCCCTTTTGGCATCCGAGTATGAGAGCCGTTCATATGAAACAGATGGGATACTGATGGAGCTTCTTGTTAATAAAAAGCACATGAAAAATCTTGAGGTGCTGGCAGATACAAAAGACAAGGTCAAGGAATATATTGACACAACCCTCCGTGAGGCAAAAGAGGTCGGCCTAAGCTACCCCTATGATGGCTTTTCCCTTGTAGAGGTGCCTACTGATTTACGCACTTATGGAGGAGGGTGGCGTCTTGATACAGTTCAGACAATGCCCGGTATTATGCTCTTAAAGGAACTCTCTCTCCCTACCGCCAGGTTTGATTCAGCCTTCAGGAACCCTGACAGTTTTAAAAACCAGGAGGGGGGCATAGTCAAGGCCAAGTGGGACAGGCTTATATCCTATTTCCAGAATGACTTTTCAGGGGGCAATATCTTTACCGGGGCAGCAAGGAATTTTTTTCTGTTCCAGACCGCAGCAGAAGGCCCTGAAGGCATGCCTGTCAATTTTGTGATGGACACCCTGTCAGGTCTTGTTCTGGCAGATACTAAGGGGTATTTCTCTGCCCACATATTTGCAGAGGGGAATGCAGTAAACCAGATCATAACGAATGTGCTTGTAAGCTATCTCCAGCTCAGAAGCGCAGGGATACAGGACTCCATTTTAAGCTCCACAATACGCACAAGGACATCACGCCCTGTAGTATGGGAAAAGGCCCTTGAGTCATCACTTTTAGATATAGACCCCTGGAAAGACCCTGCTGATACGGTCGACTATCTTATATTAAAAGGTTATGCGGTTGCTGACTCCATTTATAAGACCCTGGGGAGGGAGAAGACAGCCGCATTTCTTGCATCCATAAGAAAGAATCATACAGGAGGCCAATTTACAGTTTCAGATATGAAAACCGCCTTAAATGAACAGGGTTATGACATGGATGCATCCCTTGGTGACTGGCTGGGCAGTACCGGTCTTGCGGGCTTTGTTGTGCCGGAGGCAAAGGCTTACCGTGTTGCAGATGATGCGAACGGGAGTCCCAGGTACCAGCTCCTTTTTACAGTAAGAAATGATGAGCCTGTTCCTGGTTCTTTTTATTTTGCATATTATTATACAGCGGAAAACCAGAGGTCTGAGTTAATAGCCGGTGAGACTATTCACCTTGCAGGAAGACATGCAATCCAGTACGGTACAATAGTATCAAGAATGCCCACCATGTTTTTTCTTGCCCCTGTGCTTTCCCATAACAGGAGCACCTTTGAACTTAATATGGCAAATTTTAATCCTGATAAGATAGTCGAGGCGGAGATAATTGAAGGTGTCAGGGATATCCCCTGGGAGCTCCCGGCCCCCTCATCAATAGTCGTGGATGACCTGGATGAGGGGTTCAGTATTGTTAATGAAAAAGAGGAAGGTAAAGGGCTCAGGGTGAAGGCCAAGGGGAAAGACAGGAACAGGGATCTGGATCAGGGGCTGCCCTATACCTCCTATAATGTACTGCTTGGAGGATTAGGTCTGCCATCAGAATGGACACGCATAAGTAATGGCATGACCTATGGAAAATACAGGCATACAGCCGCATATATCAAGAGAGGTGAGGGGTCAAAAAAGGCTGTTTTCAGTGTGGAGCTGCCACAGGCGGGCACCTGGGATCTTGAGATTTATATACCAATGAGGAATGTCTTTCCTGGCAAAAAATGGGGGACATGGCATGGTGTTGTGACAGATAAAAATGGGGATAAACATCAGGTTGAGTTTGATTCAAAGGCAGGGACTGAAGAGTGGAATCTGGCAGGTAAATATGATTTACCACAGGGTAAATGTACCCTGGAACTCTCTGATCTAACCGATGGGGATATAGTGGTGGCAGATGCCATAAGATGGACACCTTCTGCCGGAAAATGAAAAAGGAGCTTAAATGAAAGAGAATTGTACATTCAGAATACTGGTAATTGTTTGCATCGCCCTTTCAGGTTTTCTTTCAGGGTGTTCACGTGAGGAGAGCAGTGATGACAAGATAGAATTTCTTGTGCCTGTAACCGTTTCAAAGGTGGGTAAAATGGATGTTGAAGAGAGGATAACAGCCACAGGCACCCTTCGCACCAGCAAGGTTGCAAGGCTTGAGGTGGAGACTGGCGGTATCCTTGAATTCTTAACAAACAGGGATGGTAAACGCTATCGCGAAGGAGACAGCGTAAAGGCAGGCGATGTGATTGCCCGTATCACAGGTGATGACGTGCGCCTTGCAGCCAGAAAAGATGCAACCCTTCAGAGGTTTGAGACGGCAAAGGATGAATATGAATCAACAAAAAAACTCTATGATGACGGGTTCAAAAGCAAGTCCGAGTTACTCAAGATGCAGTCAAGCCTGGAGGATGCAAGGGCTGATTATGAAAAGAGCCTGAATTCGGAAAAACGCAGCCAGCTTACCACGCCCATAGATGGTGTTATCCTGAGACTTGCAAGGGACAGGGACAATCAGAACCAGCCACTTGCAGTCGGTCAGTATGTGAACCCGGGCTTTGAGGTGGCCCGCATTGCCCCTACAGATACCCTTATTGCAGATGTGGACCTTGTAGCACAGGATGTTGCAAGGGTGGCGGAGGGTCTCCCTGCAAGGGTGCAGCATTATGCATGGAAGGATGAAAAATTTGAAGGAAAGGTGGTAAGGCTTGATCCTGTTATAGACCCGGTCACACGGGCCCTCAAGGCAGAGGTGGAGGTTATCAATCATGAGGCCAAACTCAGGCCGGGCATGTTTGTAGAGGTAACCATCATAAAAGAACAGAGAAAGGATGTCCCCTGTATCCCCCGCGATGCGGTTGTGAACAGGGGAGGCAAATGGGTAGTCTTTGTCCTTAGCGGGCAGAGGGTTAATAAAAAAGAGGTGGTCTTAGGGCTGGGTGATGACAATATCGTGGAAATCCGATCAGGGCTCTCCGAGGGTGAAAGGGTTGTTACAAGGGGGATCGAAACACTTGATGATCAGGTACGTGTCCGTGTGACAGGAAGCAATTGATATCATGCTAATACTTACACGATACGCGACACGACGTCCTGTTGCTGTAACAGTGGTGGCAGCAGCCATTATCATGCTCGGGTGGATATCACTTAAAGGGCTCCCCCTTGATCTTTTGCCTGATATCCAGAGCCCTACCATACTTGTCTCGGTAAAATCCGGTGACAGGCCCCCGACAGAGATGGAGAGGCTTTATGGTAAGCAGGTGGAGCAGAGGCTCTTTACAGTAAAAGGGATAAGATCAATAAACCAGGTGGCCAGGGCCGGAAACCTTATAGCAAGGGTCACCTTTGAGTGGGACGCTGACATGGACCTGGCCCTTGTGGATATCCAGAAGGCGATTGCCTCCATTTCATCGGATGAGGATGTGGATGAGGTGGTGGTAAGGAGGCAGGATCCCCGCGAGCTTCCGGTTGTTTCTATAGGCCTTGTTACAAAAGAGGCGCTACCCGGTCTTACAGAACTGAAAAAGATAGCAGAAAGGATGATCGCCCCTGCATTTGAACAGCTAGAAGGTGTGGCTGAGGTGAGGGTAACAGGCGGCCGTGAGGATGAGGTGAGGATTATTGCTGACCGATACCTGATGGATGCCCATTCCATAACAATGGCGGAGCTTGAAAACCGTATCAGGTCGGCCAACATTGACATAAGCGCAGGGACCCTTGAGGAGGGTGATAATGTATATCTTGTAAGGGGGATATCAAGGTTCAATAATACTGAAGATATTGCCCGCGTTGTAGTGAAATATGACCGTGATTCCAGTGAAAAATCCATACCTGTAAGGGTCGGAGATATCGGGAAGGTCATTGTTACCGACAAGGAGATCAGCGATCTTGTGCTTGTGAATGGTAAGGAGGGTATAAGCCTCTCCATATATAAGGAGGCAGGGGCTAATACTGTAAAGGTATCACGTGATGTGAAGAAGGCCCTGACAGAACTCAATAAAGAATTAAAGAATATGGAGTTCAGCGTGGTAAGTGATGAGGCAGCGCTGGTGGAAGATGCTATAAGTGATGTGGAGAGTTCTGCTGTAATCGGCATTATCCTCGCGGTTATTGTGCTCTGGTATTTTTTAAGATCATTGAGTTCAACCGTGATAGTGGCATCTGCCATACCGGTATCTCTAATGGCAACCCTTTTTGCCATGCATTATGCAAAGCAGAGCCTTAATCTTATGACCCTTGGCGGCATGGCCCTGGGGGCAGGCATGCTTGTGGATAATGCCATTGTAGTAATAGAGAGCATCTTCCGCAGAAAGGAAGCAGGAGACCCTCCTGCAGAAGCGGCCTCAAATGGCACAGCGGTTGTCGCAGGGGCAATCATATCCAGTACCCTCACCACAATCGTGGTATTTTTGCCCGTGCTTTTTATAAAGGGGCTTGCCGCAAGGCTCGTGTCAGGGATCTCTTTTACTGTCATAGTCTCTCTTGTTGCCTCTCTAGGTGTGGCGGTGTTTCTGATACCTGCCCTCGCAAAATGGTTTTTACCAAAGGATACCGCAAAGGAGGTAAACCCGGGAAAGACAAAGATAGAGGCCTTTGTTTCAGGTCTGCTTGAGCATCCATATCTGGTGGTTGCTGTATCATTTTTTATTGTAGCAGGGTCTGTATATACTCTTATGGGTCTTAACAGCGAGCTTATAGCCCCTGGAGACCCGAGGCAATTTTCCCTTCGTATAACCGGGGTTCCGGGGCAGAGGGTGGAAGCAACAAGGAATATGGTAACCGTGATAGAGGATATAATAAGGCAAGCTGCGGGCAAAGACCTCAAGGCGATCCTCTCTGAGGTGGGCAGACTCCCGGAAGATGATCATTTCATCCGTGAAGAGCTGACAGGTGAAAATACAGCGAGGATACTGGTTAACCTTTCAACAGATGGAAAAACAGCAGGTCAGGTGGTTAAAGCTGCCTCTCCAATGATATCTGAGCTTAAAAATATAGAGGTCTCATGGGAACTGGGCACGTCAGCCATTGCAAGGGCCATTGGTAATACCGGTCCTCCGATACAGGTTGAGATATCAGGCCAGTCTGTCATCGATTTAAGAAAAACCGCAGGTGAGGTGTTATCAAAACTAACGGCACTGCCCGAGCTGTGGAATGTACGCTCTTCATTTGAAGGGGGGGCGCCTGAGCTTCATGTCGTACTCAACCGCACCCTGTGTGATGGCCTTGGGGTTGATATAGATATGCTTTCAAGGGTGATTGAATCAGCGCTGGATGGAAAGGTTGTGACAGAGATGACAACAGGGGATGAAGAGAGGGATGTTGTTTTGAAGATTGAACGGGGCGCTGATGCAGGGCTTAAATCCATACCCTTTACCACCTCAAAGGGGGAGCGGCTTACCGTAGGAGATATCGCAGATTTTGTTAATGCAGACGGGGCACTTGAGATCTTTAGGCGTGACCAGAAAAGGGTTGCAATGGTAACTGCGAGGATCAGGGAGGGGGTGGAATACCCTGCAGCAAAGGCTGCTACAGAATCGGCGATTAACAGTATGGATCCGGGCCCCGGCCTTATTATGAGGCTTACCGGTGAAGAGGAAGAGAGGGAGAAGACCTTTTCAGAGCTTGAGTGGGCAGGCATAATAGCCATTGTTCTTGTTTTTATGGTATTAGCCGGCACCTTTGAATCATTCCTTCACCCATTCACTGTGCTCTCCTCTATACCCTTTGCCCTTATAGGGGTGGCGGCCGTCCTTGTACCGGCTGGAAGGCCCATAGGGATCATGGAGGCATTAGGTCTTATAGTGCTCACCGGTATCGCTGTAAACGATGCAATACTTATGGTCCAGACCGCAACGCAGCTGATTCAGGATGGTGTTGAGAGGAAAGTGGCGCTGGCAAGAGCCGCATCCATAAGGCTCAGGCCAATTATAATGACATCCACCACAACCATGCTTGCCCTTTTTCCCCTTGCTTTAGGTATAGGTGAAGCGGCCCAGCTAAGGGCCCCCATGGCCATGACAATTATCGGGGGAATTGCCGCCTCAACGATCACCTCTCTTTTTGTAATACCATGCCTCTACCTGGTACTTGATAAACTTCGATTCAAACGGGCCAGAGTATGAGCTGGTATAATTTCCCTGTAAAAAGGCCAGTGGCCACTGCCATGTTTTTCTGCGCCATCCTGCTCCTGGGGCTGGTGGGATGGGAACGGATACCTGTTGAGCTTATACCTGACCTTGAGGGTGACAGCATCCATATTGAATTTGTGAGGCTGAACAGTGAACCGGAGGTGGTCGAGCGTGAGATCCTGATCCCGCTTGAGGAGAAGGCCTCAGCACTCGAGGGGATAAAGGAGACATTCGGAACTGTTAATGGCTCAAGAGGCTCCCTTGATATTAATTTTGAACCGGGCACGAATATCAAGATCAGGCAGCTTGAGCTTCAGCGCATTGCAGCAGAGCTTAACAGGGAACAGCCAAGGGGCTCATATATAAATGTCGGGGGCCAGGATTTTTCCATGATAAGCCGGATCGTCATGAGCATACAGGTCATTGGCGGTGATGATACAGACAGCCTGAGGAATTTTGTCGAGGAGAATATAGAGACACGCATTGCAGCGGTAAATGGTGTGGCCAATGTGTTTGTGATGGGTGGCGCACCAGAAGAGATAACCATAAGGGTTGACCCTGATAAATGCGCTGCCCTTGGCATATCACCTCAGGAGGTATCTGCAACCCTTTCACGTTCTGTTCAGCGGCTTAAATTTCTGGGTGGTCTTGAAGATAGTTCAATGCGGAGACCTGTTATCCTGGATGGCCGGCCTAAAGGTGTATATGAACTGGGTGAATTAAGAATAACCCCTGAAAGATCTGTGCTTATACGTCATGTAGCTGATGTATCAAAAGGCACCGGAAGAAAAGAGAGCATATACAGGGTAAACAGCAAACCATCCGTTGCCCTTTTAGTATTCAAGGAAGAGGGGGCAAACCTTGTTGAACTTGGTGAAGAGATCAGGGTGCGTCTCACTGAGCTTAAAACAGAGTTTAAACCATATGGGATTGATTTTTTAACAGGGTTTGATGCCGCTAAAACAGTAGAAAAGCAGATAGACCGGCTTAAAAAGCTTGCCCTGAGCGGGTTTATTATTTCTCTTGTCATACTCTTTCTATTTATCAAAAGGTTCAGGGCGGTTACTGTTGTGGCAATCGCAGTTCCTGTGAGTCTTTTATCCTCGATGGCCTTTCTCTATACAGGCGGCTATACCCTTAATCTTATAACACTTGTTGGGCTTGCTGTTGGTGTTGGCATGCTTGTAGACAACAGCATTGTTGTCTATGAGGCGGTTCAGCGGAGGCTTGAAAGGGGCGTTGACCCGGACAGGGCTGCTGGAGATGGTGTGAGGATAACCTTTAAGGCGATCCTTGCCGCGACTATAACAAACGCCATTGTCTTTATGCCCATATTCTTTCTGGTAGAGGATAGTATGTTGAGGGGGGTGATGAAGCTTCTTGCCGCCGTTATTCTTATCCCTTTAGGGTCATCACTCCTTGTAGCCATAGGGCTTGTCCCTCTCCTGGCGAGAAGATTTGCAGCCCCTGCTGCCATGGACCGACTGGTTACATTAAAAAAACGCAGGGAACTTTTTGCCGGGCTCCATTTACCGGACAGGTGGCGTGATCTGTTTACCGGTCTTTTAAAAAATTCCATGCGCACCCCTGCGACATGGATCAGTATAATAGCACTGGTTGTATTATTTACCTCAATTGCCGGAGTTGCATGGATCGCAAAAGGTGTAGCAAACCGGGAGGCACAGGAGGCTGAGGAGATTCAGCTTTCCATTGATGTACCTTTAGGGGATTCCCTTGAATCAATAAGCAGGAATATCTACTCACTTGAACAGGTGGCGCTTAAAATAGAGGGCGTGGAAACTGTTGAGAGCATGATTCAGGAAAAAAACAGCACTATTACCATAAGGTTTGTTGAAAAGGAGATGCGACCTCCTGAACTTTCCGTACCTTTTGTAAGAGGAAAGATTACAGAGGCAGCGAAAAAAATCCATGGCTTTACTGTCAGGGTAGAAAATACAGCCGGACAGGGGGGTAGTGGAAGGCGGGGATCTGCCGCAGCTACACTTACAGGCCAGGGGCAATCAGAGATTATTCTGTCAGGTCCTGACTCAAGGAAATTAATGGATATTGCCTTTGCATTACAGGAAAGACTTGAAGCCATACCGGAATTAACAGAAATAAGGATTTCATCGAGACCCGGGCAGGATGAAATACATATAATCCCGGATCACAAGATACTTAACAGCCTTGGGTTATTTTCAGATCAGGTATTTGTTATGCTTAGGCTGGCGCTGAGCAGGGAAGGCACACAGATGAATGCCGGCACAATAGAGGCAGATGGAAAAGAGATCCCGATTGTCATAAGGAGCAATGAAATAGAAGTAAATAATCTGAGTCAGCGAATGGAGGATCTCAGGGTCAATACCTCCGCCGGTGTCGTAACGCTGGGGTATATATCCGATGCCCGCAAGATGCCCCCTCCAAATGTGATAGAGCACCATAATGGAAGGCGCGAGATGGGGGTTAACTACAGATTAAAGGCTGAGGCCCCGTCTACAGGACCGGCCCGTGAGGCCCTGGATAATGAAATTCTGAGCATGATAGAATCAGTGCCTTTGCCTGAAGGCTATGTGATCAACCATGAAGAAGATAATGAGACTGCTAGTATGATAAGACGGGTACTTATACCAATAGTCCTGTTACTCTTTGCTGTTCTTGCCATTACCTTTGAATCTCTTACCATGCCTATCCTTGTGTTGCTCGCAGCCCCGTTGACCATTATAGGGGCGGTATGGGCGCTTTTTTTTACTAGTACTCCCCTTTACAGCCCTATGGCCATAGCAGGTGTGGTTGTACTCATGGGTCTCATGGTAAACCCCGCTATACTTCTTGTTGACAGGATGCAGGAGAGGGTGCTCGGAAGCGGGTGGTCAGCAGGAGCTGCCGCCCTTGCTGCGGTACGTGAACGAACAAGACCGGTACTGATGACAACCGCCACAACTATTGCAGGCCTGTGGCCCCTTGCTATCTCTACAGGGGTTGAAAATGAGATGTGGCCCCCTTTTGCGAGGGTAATTATGGGAGGGCTTGTTTCATCAGGGTTGCTTATACTCTTTGTCATACCAACAGGATTTGTATTCTTAAGCAGGTTAGACAGGATATTCGGGAGGCTCGGGCCATGGATAACTGTGGCATGGATATGCGCTACAACTATTGTCATGACCCCGCTCATATATTTTGAACAGATAACAACACTTACATGGCAGATTACTGCAACGGTGCTTATTGCCTCAGTGTTTTTAGGCGTTTTTGTACTCATCTTCCGCAAACCTGAGCTGCCTCAACCCTCTGAAGGAGTTGAGGTTGAGGTAAAATATATTCACAAGATATATGGTAAACCCGGCCCGATAGGCAAGGCCATCAGGGCAGGTGAGAATTTTGCCTTAAAGGTGCTTAACCGCGGAGGAAAGCCATTTTTACCCCGGGATGTCATCCAGCCAATGATAACAGTTATAGTGCTTCTTATGGGGGTGTCATATCTTGCATTTTCATTAAGCACCATCTTCTGGCGGGTCGTCTTTTCATTTGCCGGGGCTGTCTTACTCATAAGGCTGCTCTCACTTATACGAAAACTGCGCGGCAAATGTGATGAAAAGGGGAATGCATTACCGGGCGGGATTGAAAACATGCTCGCCACCATTATTCCATGGGGTGTCCTCTGCCTGAACGGGCTATTCTATTACCTGGCGCCTGTGTCTGTTGGTAAGCACCCGCGCATGGCACTTTTTCCCATGCTGCTTATTGCCCTTCTGATTCTTTTCATTCAGGCAGGCAGGAAGACCGCAAAGGAGCTTGCATCCGGTAAAGTGAGAAATGGATTTGAAACAGGTTTCAGTTACCGGATGAAGCTCCTCTGGCGAAGTATGTGCAGGCTCCTTTTTGGTCTTGATCTGCCACGGGATGAACATCAGGCCCTCAGGAACATAAACTTCAAGGCAGAAAGGGGCATGATAGGCATACTTGGCCCAAATGGCGCCGGTAAAACAACACTGTTAAGGGCCATAGCAGGTATACTTGATCCGACTGCGGGCGCAATTACAATGGGGGGAGTGCCCCTTAAAAAGATCAGAAGATATCTGGCCAACTGGGTAGGGTATCTGCCTCAGGATTTCGGCCTGCCGAAAAACCTTACCGGCAGGGAATACCTGGAATACTATGCCCTTTTATACAGGATAGATGAAAAGGATAAGATAATTGAAAGGGTTAATTTCCTCCTTACTGAGGTGGGGCTGGCTGAGCAGGCGGATAAAAGGATCGGGGATTATTCAGGCGGCATGAGGCAGCGTGTGGCTGTAGCTCGCACCCTCTTAAGGCTTCCGCCCGTGATTATCGTAGATGAACCGACAGTGGGCCTTGACCCAAAGGAGCGCATCAGGTTTAGAAATCTCCTCTCCAGACTTGCAGAGACAAGGATAGTGCTCTTCTCCACCCATGTGGTTGAGGATGTTGCCGTGGCATGTGAACGGGTGATAGTGCTTTCAAAGGGGCAGAAGGTGTTTGATGGCGAGCCAGGCCTGCTCGCATCTGTAGCTGATGGAAAGACATGGGAGATGCGGATCAGGGAGGGCGAAGAAAATAATCTGCCCGATAATGCCATTGTGGTGGATCAGGTGCCTGAGGCCGATGGATCATACCATATCAGGATACTCTACCATGAGTCTCCTGCCCCGGATGCAAAGGCTGTTACCCCCAATCTGCAGGATGGGTACCTGGAGCTTGTGGGGACGAGAAGGAAAAGGGTTGTATAAAAATTGAAGATTCAAAGTTCGAAGTTGAAAGTTCGATGTTCGACGTTCAGTTTTTTATTAAGGATTATATGTATGCTGACCAAATTTAAAACCTATCTCCAGTTAATGATCTACTCGGGCCGCCTTATGGTAGGAAAGAGGTTCTGGATAGTTATATTTCTGCCACTTATCTGGCCTGTTTTGCAGGCGCTGTTTGTCGGGATCGGATGGAGTGAAGCAAAATTTAACCCCGCTGATGCACATATGCTTATCTCCCTGCCCCTCTCAATTGTTGCGATGGGGCTGGGGTTACGCATCATAGCAGGGGAGATAGACAGCAGGACTCTTGAGATTGCTTACACGGTACCCGGCGGGTGTCACCGGGTATGGCTCGCCAAGATAGCAACCTGTTTCTGCCTGCTCTTTGCCAGTGAGGTGCTGCTTGCTCTTTTCACAATGGTCTTTCTTGTGTCTGTTTCAATAGGGACATTCTATGGGGCGCTCCAGGCCGCCATGTTTTACCTTGTTATGGGTATGGGGCTTTCAGCCTTTTTCAGGAGCGAGTTAACAGGTGCAATGGCGACTATTGTTGTTTACGCAATAACTGTGCTTATGGGTGGGAGCCTCCGTATTTCTCCTTTTTTCAATTCGCTGGCGCTGGATAAGGCTGAAAATGGCCAGGCTGTTGCCTATATAATACAGAACAGGATACTTTTTGTTATTTTGATAGTGATAATATCCCTGCTCACTTTCCTTCGTGTGGAAAGAAGGGAAAAGATGCTCAGGGATTAGATTAATAATGATCAATCTTAAGGAGGAAATTACAAATGTTGATAAGGTCGTTGATTGAAAATAAATTATGGTTACTTATTGTGCCAACAATCTTCATGTTAGTTTGCGGGGGCTGCACATATGTGGATAAGGTAAAAGAGTTAAATTCAACCCCTGCAATTATGGTCATTCCTGCTGAAAAGGTTCAACAGATAGATATGATTGAACTTAAAAAGGCGGCTAACGAAGAACCTGCAAAGCCTGAAATAGTTGAACCTGCAAAGGCAGAGTATACACTTTCGCTTGAGGAGTGCCGTGCCCTTACCCTTCAAAATAACCTTGATCTGAAGGCAGAGCTTATTAGCCCGACTCTTGAAAAAGAAAATGTAAAACAGGCAGAGGCCAGCAAGTTTGAGGCTATCTTTACCGGTAGTACAGGTTACTATAAAGGTAGCTCTCCACCCGATTCACTCCTGGTAGGTTCCACCAGTGAATATGTAAATATTAAACTTGGTGTAGATATCCCCCTCATCACTGGCGGAACAGTCTCCTTTGATCTGGCGGATAACCTGAATAAAACAAATTCCACATGGTCAACAATAAACCCTTCTTATACTTCAGGTCTTAGTGCCTCAATTAGCCAACCCCTTTTTAAAAATGCAGGTCGAAGAGCTTTCACCTATTCTATTCGCGTTGCCCAGTATAACAGCAGCATGACCGATCTGAGGACAAAGCTTGCTGCCATGCGTATAATAGCCAATGCAGACAGGGCATACTGGAATTTTTATGCAGCAAGGAAAATGCTTGAAGTAAGAAAACAGCAGTATGACCTTGCAAAGGCTACCCTTGAGGAGACAGAACGTTTTGTTGAGGTGGGTGTAAAACCGAAGATAGAGATAATAAGGACAAAAAAGACACTTGCGGATACACTTACTGCAATTATAGATGCAGAAAACAATGTCAAAGAAACGGAGAGGGATCTTAAACGCATGCTCAATAAAAAGGGGCTTGGCATGGAGACAAAGACTGTTCTGATCCCATCTTCGCTGCCCGATCCTGTACGCTATGAGCTTGACAGAGACAGAATGGTAGAAAATGCACTCCTTAACAGGATGGACCTCCTTGAACTTGAACTTCAGCTTGAAATGGACAGCATGACTATCGAATATAACCGCAACCAGACGCTTCCTGACCTGTCATTTGAATATAAGTATAATATAGATGGCCTTGGCGCTGACAGGGGTAATTCATATGATATGCTTTCTGATAATGATTATCATGATCACCAGGTTGGTATAAGTATGAATATCCCCATTGGCAATAAAAGGGCCAAAAGTGAGCTCAGGAAGTCCATTTATCAACGTGCTAAAAACCTTTCCTCAAAAGAGAGTAAAGAGGCTGAAATCAAGAACGATGTCCTGAATAACATAGACAGGCTTGAGGCAAAATGGCAGAGCATACTTGCAAGCAGGCAGAACACAATACTCTCCGATGAGCAGTACAAGGCAGAAAAAAGACAGTATGAACTGGGGCTTGTGAACTCAAGGGAGGTTTTGGACGCTCAGACCAACCTGGCGGCGGCCCAGAGCGCAGAGATTACCGCTTTAACAGATTATCAGGCAGCCCTTATTGATCTTGCCTATGCCACAGGGACACTGCTTGGCGCAGCCAAGGTTGAATGGGAGCCGGTTGTGCCGGTGGAATAGGAGGTTTGTACAGGTTACTGTTTGTTACCTTGATTAGTAACTGTAGGGGCAGGCCTGTGTGCCTGCCCGATGATTTTGGTACACATCCCCAAATACCGGGTGGACACGCAGGTCCACCCCTACGCTGTTAACACCTAATGGAAGAGATCAATTCCTTTCCCTTTTGTCATCTTGATAATTATATGTAGGGGCACAGCGCACTGTGCCCATGTAGTTAATACATATTTAAGATAACAACAT